>CAZYJP010000006.1:0-22870 GCA_964647795.1 uncultured Thermodesulfobacteriota bacterium | reverse complement strand
GCGGCCCACAACAGGGCCCGGCTCCCTGGGGAGGAGAGCCGGGCCCCGGGGACGAACCTCCAGCGGAGATCGCCCTCGACGTTGCCGGGTGCGCCGCCGCCTGGCGAGGTGGGCGCATCGGCAGGCTAATGTGTCACTTGGTTGAGGATACTCTCGACCCCGCGGCCGAGTTGCTCGGAAGGGGTCACCACCAGCTCCCTCCCCGCCACTTCTGCGAGGAAGCGCTGTTCGGACTCGCTCTGGCGATACACCTCCCGCAGCTCGTCCACCAGCCGCCCCTGCTTCATCGGGTCGACCTTGTGCTCGGCCAACAGGTCCTTGAGGCTCTTTACCTCGTTGTCCTCCACCCACGCCAGCCCGAACTGCTTGGGCGGCTTTCCGATGAAGACATAGGCCTTCTCGTCGGTGGGGACCACCTCCAGGGGGTCGTTCACCCCCTGGGCGAGGGACTCCAGTGCCTGGTGCATCTCGGTCAGACGCCGCGTGGCCGGGTTGTCGGCGTCGAGCTTCGGAAACTCCTGCCGGCCACCAAACAGTTTATCGAAAAATCCCATACAGAACTCCTTTCCGCCAGGCGGCACTTCCCATCCTAGTGGACGAACGGAGATCTGTACAGGTTTCCATAGTCCTGACAGCAGAAATCCATCTGTGAATCTCTCGTGCCGCCCCTCCGGTCCATGGAGACGTGGGTTGGAAGGGATCTTGTTCACAGCTTTTTGGCAATCGCCAGCGCCGCGCCGCCGTCACACCCGAAGCGATCGGCTCGGCCGCGGCGTGTACCCCGGGCACCAGACACCCCCCGGGCAGCGGTGCTCCGGCGCGCCGCGATCACCGTTGCACCTTGGGAAAGGCGCCCTCCCAGAGCCCTTCGAAGAAGTTCCGGGCGTTGCTTCCCAGGGATCGGGTGCGGTACCCGCCTTCCTGTACCACCAGCGTCGGCACTCCGACGGTGCCGATCATCCGGCCGTTGGCCGCGAAGTCTCGGGCAGTGAACTCCCAGGTGCCGGTGGGGTCCCCCTTGGCTGGATCCAGACCCAGGGCAAGGACGAGGAAACGGGGGGCGAAACGGCGGATTCGTTTGAGCACGTCGCTCAGGGCCTCTCGGTACTCTTCGCAGGAGATGTGCTCGGCGAGGGGCACGTTGAGGTTGTATCCCTCCCCCGGGCCGGTGCCCCTCTCGTCGGCGAACCCGCTGAAGTAAGGGTACGCGAAGCGTGGGTGACCGTGGAGGGACGCGGTGAGGACGTCGGGGCGCTCGTAGAAGATGTTCTGGGTACCGTTGCCGTGGTGGTAGTCGACGTCGAGCACCGCCACCCTGCCGTGCCGGCACAAGTAGTGGGCCGCCACGGCGGCTGAGTTGAAGTAGCAGAACCCGCCGAAGACCCGGCGCTCTGCGTGGTGCCCCGGGGGCCGCACCAGAGCATAGGCCAAGCGGTGCCCCCGGAGGATGGCGTCGGCCGCGGTCAACGCGCAGTCCACGGCCCGCCTGGCGGCGAGATAGGCGTTGCGGTTGAGCGGCGTGAAGGTGTCGATGCAGTAATAGCCGGCCCGGATCGGGAGCTCCTTGGGTGGGCGGGTCGCGTTGCGCACCGGGAAGACATAGGGGTACACCGACTCCCCCGGCCCGACATGGGTGCATACTTTCCGCAGATACTCCACGAAATCGGCGTCGTGTACGGCCTTGATGTGCCTTTCCGAGAAGTGGCCCGGGTCCCGCAGGTCGAAGAGTCCGGTCCTGTCGATCTCGCGGCGAATGGAAGCGATCCGGACCGGGGCCTCCACGTAGCCTCGCTCCCGGACGTGATGGATCTCGTGGCGGTCGTTCACCACCAGGGCGATCCGCTGCTCGACCGAAGGGATGCGGCGCACCGGGATCGCGGGCTCCCTCTTCACGTATCGGGGTGCTCGGAGGACCAAGGGGTCGTCCCGGAAGGAGTCCAGGACCACTCGGTTGTACTCGGGGGGGCAGACCCCCTTGTACTTTCGCTCGAGCACGGCCCGGACGATGGCCACGGCACGGCGACGGGGAAGGCGGACGTTCCGCCCGAGGTCGTCGAAGACCAGGTAGGGCGGGCAGTCGTCCCCGGGGCGGAGGGGGGTCTCGTACCGGGTGTTGGCGATCGGGCGGGCGCCATAGCGCTCGTAGAAGCGGAGCCGCCGGGCGTTTTGCCGGCGCACTTCGGGGTCCCGGCACAAGGCCGGGTCGTCCGGCAGGCACTCGAAGAAGATCCCCACGCACCCCAGGCGCAGGGCCTCCTCGCGGACGCGCTCGTACAGCACCCCGCCCAGCCCCCCGCCGGTGCGCTTCTGGGCGGTGCTGATGAAGTCGAGAAACAAGAAGTGGAGGTCGGGGGCGTGCAACACGAGGGCGAAACCCTTGACCCTGCGGCCGTCCTCTGCCACGAAGAGGATCGCCCGGAACCGGTGCTTCACGGGGTCCTGGAGCTGATCGGGGATCTTTCGGATGTCCTCCTCGCCCAGGAGCGGGAACTGGCCCCTGAGGATCTCCTGGACCTGCGCCACGGCGTCCCGGTCGGAGGGGATCGAGCAGTCGTACACGCGGCGGATGGCGAACACGTCGGGGACTCCTTGTCGGGGTTCGGTGGGGATGGATTGGGACGACGTTCCGATTCTACTGCACGAAACTGGCAGAAGCTCTCGCGGGGCAGTGTGGTGCCGCGGGCCCGGGAGGAATCGGGCCTTGTCCGGCCGCGACTTCCGCCGACTCCCGCCCGCCTTCTCCGGTTGCGTAGCCCCGGCGCCAGGGTACCCTGACTGGTGTCCGTACTGAAAACCGGAGTTCCGGACGCCCCTTTTCAGCTCCGGCTATCCGCGTCGGGCCTTGCGCTGATAGCTGGAAACCAACCGGTGGCGCCGGGCGCCGGCGCAGCTCCGGCGGGCAAGCCCCGCCCGTTCGGGAGACAGCCATGGACTATCGCATCGAGACCGACACCTTGGGCGAAGTGCGCGTTTCCCGGGAAGCGCTCTGGGGAGCACAAACAGAGCGGGCGAGACAGAACGGGATCGCCGTCGGGCGGATTCCCTGGCCGGTCGTGGCCTCCCTGGTTCTCCTCAAGAAGGGAGCCTCTCGGGTGAATGCAGCGCTCGGCCTCTTAACGGAAGAGCTCGCGCGAGCCATCGAGAGGGCAGCGGACGAAGTGCTCGCCGGGGGATCGGAAGAGCACTTTCCCCTCTCGCCGTTCCAGACAGGCTCGGGGACTTCCACAAATATGAACGTGAACGAGGTGCTGGCCAACCGGGCCAACGAGCTTCTCGGAGGGGAGAGGGGGAAGAAGTCGCCGGTGCACCCCAACGACCACGTGAACCGCTGCCAGTCCTCCAACGACGTCTTCCCCACGGCGATCCACGTGGCCGCGGTCCGGGAGCTGCGGGGAGCGCTGCTGCCCGCGGCCCTTGCGCTGGAGACGGCGCTGCGAGAGAAATCGGAGGCGTTTCGCGGGGTGGTGAAGCTCGGACGTACCCACCTCATGGATGCCCTCCCCGTGACGCTGGGACAGGAGTTCGGAGCCTACGCACGGCAAGTGGAACTGGGGAGGGAGCGCGTCCATGCCTCGCTGCCCGGCCTCATGGAGCTCCCGTTGGGGGGGACAGCCGTGGGGACCGGGGTCAACGCGCACCCCGAATTTGCCGACCGCGCGATCCGGTGGTTGGCGGGGGAGACCGGCCTTCCCTTCGTGCGGGCTGCAGACCCCTTCGAGGCCCAGGGAGCGCGGGACGCCTGTGTTGCTGCAAGCGGCGCTGTCCGTGGGCTGATGGTCTCCCTCTCGAAGGTCGCCAACGACCTTCGATGGATGGCCTCGGGACCCCACGGCGGTCTGGGGGAGCTTCGCCTGCCGGAGCTCCAGCCGGGTTCCTCCATCATGCCTGGGAAGGTGAACCCGGTGGTGCCCGAAGCGGTGATCCAGGCAGCGGCCCAGGTGGTGGGAAACGATCTGGCCGTGGCCCAGGGCGGCCTGGGGGGGGTGCTGGAGTTGAATCTGATGATGCCGCTCATCGCCCGGAATCTCCTGGATTCCGTGGCCCTCGCCGTCGGGGCGTCACGGCTCCTGGCGGAGCGGTGCGTGGGGGAGATCCGGCCGGACCCGGAGCGCTGCCGGGAGCTCTTGGAGGGAAGCCTGGCCCTGGCCACTCCGTTGGCCTCTCTCGTGGGGTACGACGCGACAGCCCGGGTGGTGAACGAAGCGCGCCGCCGAAATCTCCCCCTGCTGCAGGTCGCTCGGGAGCTGGAGGTGGCCCCCGAGGAGGAGCTTCGCCGTCTCCTCGATCCCCTGGGGATGGTGCAGGCCTCCGGGGAAAGAACGGAGGGAGGAGGGTAGGGCCCGCCGTTGGGGGGGGCGGATTTGACTTGTGCCGGCCTGCCGCCGTGTAATGAGAGTGGGCCCGGCGGTCGCAACCCCTTCAACGGTTCGCTCTCATGACGAGAACCACCTGCGCCCTGCTCCTGGCCCTGGGCTTGGTTTGTTCCTCCTCACCGGGGTGGGCCGCGCCGCTGCAGGAGGCGGTAGACCGGGGCTCCCTGCGCCTGGCGTGGGTCAGGCCCTGGCAGAACTCCTGCGCGGGTCGGACGCGGGGAATCTGGCCACGGGCGAGGCGGTCTCGGTTCGGCCCGAAGGCTCCCCGCCGCGGGGTACGGGCTGGGTGCGGGCTTTCCCCCGGAGCGTCGACCTCCCGTGGGTCCCGCGGAGCACGGCGCGAAAGTGGATGCCGGGCCTGGCCGGGCCCTTGGAGCGCGAGGGACGGGTCCTCTGGGTGAGGGTCTCGGGGCCGTCTCTCCGACGCCGCGGTCTCGGTGGCTCTTCTCGCTGGGGAGCGCCTTGGGAACGGAGGGAGCTGCTGGGGAGGGTGGAGGCGAACCGGCGCGAGCTCTCGGCGGAAAGGACCGGGGACGACCTGCTCCTGGAGGGAGAGGGGGTCGCCGCCCTGGCTCGGAGTCCCGAGCTCCTCCTCGGTGTTCTCGAGGGAGTGGACGGGATGGCTGCGCGCGGCCGCACCGTGAGGGTGCTCGCCCCGACTCCGACGACGCTCATGGTTGCGGACGGCTCCGTGCCGGACGACGCCATGGAGGCGGCGGCGGTCTGGGTGGTTCTCGGGAGTGCCCCCTCGGAGGGCCTCTGGGAGCGGCTCGGCTTTCGCGCCCGGGTGCGCCTGCCCGAGCGCGGCGGTGGCACCTTCCCGCTCAGCCTCGCCGACTGATCCCCGGGGCGGGCTCGGCCCCGGTTGCCCGGTGTTCCTTCTGCCCACCCTTGCGCTCCGGTGTGCGATGCGCCGCTCGGTTCTCGTCTGGACGGTCGAGCTCGACCTTGGGGCGACACGCGACGCCTACCGACGAGTGCGGGTGGGGGAGGCGGGCATCTGCGGGTGCCCCTCGTGCGTCAATTTCCAGCGCGCCAGGCCTCGGCTGTACCCGGAACCGTTTTGCCAGCTCCTGGCGACCGTCGCCGTGGACCCGCGCAAGGAGCTCGCCGTGCGCCTGGTTGCCCCCCTGGAGGAGGGGCTGCAGCTTTACACCGGAGCCTATGCCTTTTGCGGCGAGGTGCTCTCGGGTCGCCCCTCACGAGGGTTCCCCTTCCTGCGGGAAGAGGTGGACGTGTTTGAGCGGGTGGCACCGGGGGTCCACATCGCACTTCGGCCCTGGCCGGCGCCCGAGGGCCCTTGGGCGGGCCGGCCCTGCGTGCGGCTGGAGTTCCTGGTGGTGCTTCCGTGGGTGGGAAACGAGGGAGGGGCCCCGGCCGTGAACCTCGACCGGGGCCCCGAAGGGCTCACTTCTCCTTGCTGAGGATGCCGGCGTTCTTGTCGTACTGGATGCCCCGGTGGGGCACCGGGCCGGCCTGAAGGAAATTGCTCCGGAGTTGTCGGCCGAGCACCTCCTCCGCCCTCCGGCCCGCAGCCAGCATCTTCTGGATGTCGATGCCGGTGGAGACTCCCATCTCCTCGAACATCCCCACGAGGTCCTCGGTGCAGGTGTTCCCCGCGTAGCCGCGGTGGTAGTCGGCGGCCCCGGTCTTGGGTTGTCCTCCGATGGCGCCCAGAGAGGTGTCGAAGTAGCGGAAGCCCATGGCCAGCGCCACCATGGAGTTGGCCACCCCCCAGCCCCGGGTGTCGTGGAAGTGCACCACCACCTCGTCCGTGGTGAACCCCTCCGACATTGCGTACTCGTAAAACCGGCTCACCTGCACCGGGTTGGAAGACCCTGTGGTGTCGCCGAAGCCGATGATCGTGGCCCCGATATCCTTCCACCACTTGCCCATGGCGATGGCGTCCTTGGGGTCCACGTCGCCCTGGATGGGGCAGCCGAAACTCGTAAGGGCCCACCCGAACACCACGTGGCCCGAGTCGAGGGCCGCGCGGGTCATGCCCTCCAAGAGTTTCTTGTTCTCCTCGTGGCCCATGTTCACGTTGGCGAGGTTGTGGGGCTCGCTGGTGGAGATCACCATGGCGATCTCGTCGACGCCGTAGCCCTCGTCCTTGCTCCTGATGGCCCTCTCGACGCCCTTCATCGTGGTGCAGATGCCGCGGTAGTCGACACCGGGCTTTCGGGGGATGCGCCGCAGCACCTCCTCTGCGTCGGCGAACTGGGGCAGGTACTTCGGGTGGGCGAAGCTGGTGGCCTCGAACTTCGTGACGCCGGCCTCGACCATGCGGGTGATGATCTCGACCTTGTGGTCGGTGGGCACGACCTTCGCCTCGTTCTGGAGCCCGTCCCGGGCCCAGCACTCGCCGAAGACCACCCGGTCGGGAAGGGGCATGCGATGCAGCTTGAGGGTGTCACACATGGTCGTCTTTCTCCGTGAAGGGTCATGGGTGAACGGTACCGGGTGAACGGCGACCGCCGACGGACGACCCGACAGGGCCGACCCGTCCCATCGGTCTCCTCGTCGCGTCACACGTCACTTCCCCTTGTAGATCGGCTTTCTCTTTTCCCGAAACGCCAGGAGACCCTCCCTGCGGTCCTCCGTGGGGATGGTGATCTCGTAGCAGGTGCTCTCGAAGACTAGGGCGCTGGCGAGGTCCATTTCCATCCCCCGGTCGATCGCCCGCTTGGCCACCCGCACGGCCACCGGGCCGTTCTTCGTGATCGCCGCGGCCATCGCGCGGGCTTCGTTCATCAAGAAGGCCGCCGGTGCCACTTTGTTCGCCAGCCCCATGGCCAGGGCTTCCTGCGCGTCGATCCGGCGGGCGGTGAGGATGAGCTCCTTGGCTTTGGCTTTCCCCACGATGCGGGGCAGACGCTGGGTGCCGCCGCCGCCGGGGATGATCCCGAGGCTGGTTTCCGTGAGGCCGAGGGTCGCGCTCTCCGACGCGATCCGGAGATCGGAGGCCAGCGCCAGCTCGGTTCCGCCGCCCAGGGCGATGCCGTTCACCGCCGCGATGACCGGCACCGGCAGGTTCTCGACGAGACTGAAGGTGTTGCGGATGTTCTCGATGTAGCGGCGGACCTCCACCTCGGACATGCCCGCCCGTTCTTTGAGGTCGGCACCGGCGCAGAAGGCCTTGGCCCCGGCCCCCGTGACGATGACGCAGCGCACCTCCGGGTCGAACTGCACCTCCTCCAAAGCGGCGCGGAGCTCTCGGAGCATCTCCACGTTCACCGAGTTCATCACCTCCGGGCGGTTCAGCGTCAGGGTGGTGATGCCTCCCTCTCGGCTCACCAGTACCGTGGGTTCGGACATCGCTTCCTCCTCTTGTCCCGTAAGTGCAGCGGAGTCCCCGGAGGGAGTCAGGCTCCCAAGACGGCGGATCCTCCCGCGCGATGTGCTTCCCGGAGATCGGAGAGGCACCGCCCGGCCGCCCGGGCCAGCGCCACTGCGTCAATTCCGGTTTCCACCCCGAGGCTATGGAACAGGTACACCAAGTGTTCGGTGTCCACGTTGCCTCGGGCCCCCGGAACGAACGGGCATCCCCCCAGGCCCCCGACCGACCCGTCGAACCGTCGCACGCCCATGGCCAAGCCGGCCAGAGCGTTGGCGGACGCCACCCCGAAGGTGTCGTGCAGGTGCAGGCCCAAGCGCTCGGGGGAGAACAGCGGGGCGACCTCTTCCACCAGCTCGGTCACCGCCCGGGGAGACGCCCCACCGTAAGTGTCGCAGAGGGTCAGCTCCTGGAATCCCATTCGGGCCAGCTCCGCCGCGAGCTCGGCCACCCGCCGGGCCGGAACCACCCCCTCTTCGGGGTCGGTCCACGCCATGGAAATGGCCGCCCGGACTCTCGCCTGGGCTTGGTGAGCCGCGCGTACCAGGGGTGCGAGGCCGGCGAGGACCCGATCCACCGGCCCCCCGAGGTTGGCCCGGCTGTGGCTCTCGGTGGCCGAGAGCAGGCACACCAGGTTGCGGGCACCGGCGGCCAACGCCGCCTCGAGGCCCTGCTGGTTGGGAACCAACACCCACAGGCGGCCCGCGAAAGGCCGCAGGAGGTCCAGGACCCCTGCGGTGTCGGCCATCTGGGGCAACCGGCGCGGGGGGACGAAGCTCCCGGCCTCGGCCTCGGGAATCCCCACCTCGAGCAGGCGCCTCAGCCACGCTGCCCTTCCTGCCGCCGGCAGCGCAGCTGCCTCCGCCTGGAGTCCGTCCCGGGCCGAGACGTCGACCACCGTAACCCGTGGAGGGAGTGTGTCTAACACTTTACGTAAACTGTCAATCATCCCCAAGAACACACCGTGCATCAAAGGGCACACCGCGCAAAACAAACGCCAGTCCGGCGCCTGTATACCTCAGGAGGGCGGTAGGCGTCAACGTCACCCGTGTGGCCCGGTCCAGCTGCTTTCCCTTGGGAGAGCACGGTCCGCAGCGGGAGGGCGCGACCCCTGGGCTGTGGGCTCCCCGGGAGGCAGGGCAGGGCGTGCCTGACACGTGACGTAAACTGAAAAAATACTTTGACGGAAAAACTCGAACGATGTTATAGGTCGCCCCCGCATTCTGCCTACCGGCCTACCGGGTGATTAATAAGGAGTATGCCCATGGACACCCCGGCCCAGCTTCAGGTGGACGGTATCCACCTGAGCTTTGGCGGCGTCAACGCCCTCATGGACGTCGGCTTCCAGGTGAAACAGGGGGAGATCTTCTCGATCATCGGCCCCAATGGCGCCGGCAAGACGAGTATGCTCAACTGCATCAGTGGGCGCTACACTCCCCAGCGGGGCCGGATCGCCTTCGAGGGCACCGAGATCACCGGCAAACCCCCGGCCCTGCGATCCCAATTGGGCATCTCCCGCACGTTCCAGAACATCGCGCTCTTCAAGGGCATGACCGTGCTCGACAACATGCTCATCGGCCGCCATATCCACTTGAAGAGCGGCTTCCTCACGGGCGGGATCTACCTGGGGCCTTGCAAGCGGGAAGAGATCGAGCATCGCAAGTTCGTCGAGGACATCATCGACTTTCTCGAGATCGAGCACATCCGCAAGAAGGTGGTGGGAACCCTCGCCTACGGCCTCCAGAAGCGGGTGGAGCTCGCGCGGGCTCTTTCCCTCGACCCGAAGCTGGTGCTCCTCGACGAGCCCATGGCGGGTATGAACCTCGAGGAAACCGAGGACATGGTCCGCTACGTCCTCGACATCAACAACGAGTGGGGGGTCACGGTCGTCCTGGTGGAACACGACATGGGCGTCGTCATGGACATCTCCGACCGGGTGGTGGTGCTCGACTTCGGCCAGAAGATCGGCGAAGGCACCCCCGACGGGGTCCAGAAGGACCCCGCCGTCATCCGGGCGTACCTGGGCGACGAGGAGTCTGTCTTCTTGGGGCGTTAGTTCGTTGCGCGTTGCACGTTGCGCGTTGGGGGGCCGGGTTCCCCGTCCGTCGGATCTCCAACGGGCAACGAGCAACGGACGACGGACAGATTCTAGGAGATGACAATGGTTCAGCTGTCTCAAGACACACTTCCGAAGCTCCTGCGCCACAATGCCCTCAAGTACGGTGACGGCAAGGTGGCCTTGCGGGAAAAGGAGTTCGGGATCTGGCAGCCCTTCACCTGGAAGGACTACTACGAGCACGTCAAGTATTTCTGCCTCGGCCTCGTGGCCATGGGTCTCGAGAAGGGTGACACCATCGCCATCATCGGCGACAACCGGCCTGAGTGGGTGTACGCAGAGCTGGCGGCCCAGTGCGCCGGAGCCGTGGGGATCGGGATCTACCAAGACTCGATCCTCAAGGAAGTCTCCTACATCATCAACCACGCGGCCTCCAAGTTCATCGTGGCCGAGGACCAGGAGCAGGTGGACAAGGTCCTCGACATGGGTGACGAGCTCGCCACGGTGCGCCATGTCGTCTACACGGACGACCGGGGGATGCGAAAGTACGACGACGACCGCCTCATCTTCTTCCCGGAGGTCGAGGACAAGGGGCGCCAGTATGAAAAGGAACACCCCGCACTGTTCGATCAGCTCGTGGATGCAACCCGGCCCGACGACCCCGCCCAGATCTGCACGACCTCCGGAACCACGGGAAACCCGAAGCTCGCCGTCCTCTCCCACCGAAACATGCTCTCCATGGCGGCGAACCTGGGGGAGGTGGATCCGAAGCGCGAGTCCGACGAGTTCGTGAGCTTCCTGCCCCTGCCGTGGATCGGCGAGCAGATGATGGGGGTGGCGAGCGCGCTCCTCTACGGCTTCACGGTCAACTTCCCCGAGTCGCCGGAGACGGCCACGGACAACATCCGGGAGATCGGCCCCCACGTGCTCTTCAGCCCGCCCCGGGTGTGGGAGAACCTGGCCGCCACGGTGCAGGTCAAGATCATGGACGCCTCGTGGCTCAAGCAGTTCCTGTACTACCGATGCCTGCCGATCGGCTACGAGTGGGCCGACCTCAAGTTCCAGAAGAAGGAGCCGAGCCTCGCCCAGAAGCTCCGCTACGGACTTTCCTATCTGCTGGTGTTCCGAGCCCTCAAGGACCGCCTCGGCTTCACGTACGTGCGCTCCGCCTCCACGGGGGGCGCCGCCCTGGGCCCGGACACCTTCCGGTTCTTCCACGCCCTGGGGGTGAACCTGAAGCAGATCTACGGTCAGACCGAGATCTCCGGGATCTCCTGCATCCACCGGGACGGTGACGTCAACTTCGACTCGGTGGGCAAGCCGATTCCCGAGACGGAGGTGCGCATCGACAACCCGGATCCCCAGGGGGTTGGGGAGGTGATCTCCCGGAGCCCGGCGCTGTTTCTCGGCTACTACAAGAACGAGGAGGCAACCCGGGAGACGATCGTCGACGGGTGGCTCTACTCCGGAGACGCCGGGTACTTCACCCCGGACGGCCACCTGGTGATCATCGACCGGATGAAGGACATCATGACGATGACGAGCGGGGAGCGCTTCAGCCCGCAATTCATCGAGAACAAGCTGAAATTCAGCCCCTACATCAAGGAAGCGGTCTGCATCGGGCACCAGAGAGATTACGTGATCAGCATGATCTGCATCGACTTCGGCATCGTCGGGAAATGGGCCGAGGACCGCCGGATCAACTACACCACCTACACCGACCTGGCCGCGAAACCAGAAGTGTACGACTTCCTGGAAAAGGAAGTTCGCAACGTGAATGCGACCCTGGTCGAGTCCCAGAAGGTCAAGAAGTTCATCCTGCTCTACAAGGAGCTCGACGCCGACGACGACGAGCTCACCCGCACTCGGAAGGTCCGGCGGGGTTTCATCGACGAGAAGTACAAGGACATCATCGAGGCGATCTACGCCGGCCAGGACCAGATCCACATCGACACGCTCATCAAGTACCAGGACGGCAAGACTTCGCAGCTCAAGACGACTCTTCCAGTAAGGATGCTCTGAGGCCGCGGAGTGCGAGACCGGAACGGTGACGGTCCGCGACCTTACGCTTTCCGTCTTCCGAATCGCCCGTTACGGAGGGAACCGATGGAATTCTACGTTCAACTGATCGTCAGCGGGCTCGTCCTGGGCTCCATCTACGCCCTGGTGGCGCTGGGGTTCGCCATCATCTACAAGTCCACGAGCGTCGTGAACTTTGCCCAGGGTGAGTTTCTGATGCTGGGGGCGTACTTCTGCTTCTCCATGGTGGTGCAGTACCGCATCCCCTGGCTCTGGGCCTTTGTCCTGACCCTGATCTTCTCGGTGGTCCTGGGGCTTCTGGTGGAGCGGCTGATCCTGCGGCCGATGATCGGGGAGCCGATCATCTCGATCATCATGGTCACGATCGGCCTCTCGTCGGTCCTGAGGAGCGTCGTGACCACGATCTGGGGCACCCAGATCCAGATCTACGACCCGCCGCTCTTTCCGGACGTCCCGGTGAACATCGCGGGCATCCCCATCAGCCAGGTGTACCTGTGGAGCATGGGGCTCTCGATCCTGCTCCTGGCGCTCTTCGGGGTCTTCTTCAAGTACTCGAAGGCCGGCGTCGCCATGCGGGCCACGGCCTTCTCCAACCAGGTGGCTCTGTCCATGGGGATCAGCGTGAAGAACATCTTCGCGCTGGCCTGGTGCATCGCGGTGGTCGTCTCCTCCATCGGCGGGATCCTCATCGGCAACATCAACGGCATCAACATCTCCCTGGGGCACTTCGGCCTCAAGGTCTTCCCGGCGGTCATCCTGGGCGGGCTCGACTCGATCCTCGGGGCGGCTCTGGGCGGCCTCATCATCGGGGTCCTAGAGAACCTCTCGGACGGGGTCCTGAAGAGCCTCTTCGGCCTCCAGGGCATCAAGGAGGTTGCGCCCTTCGTGTTTCTCGTCATCATCCTCATGGTGAAGCCCTACGGGCTCTTCGGCACCGAAGAGATCGAGCGCGTGTGACGGGCACCGGTCACTAGTCATCAGGCGACAGTCGCGAGTCACGAGTCACGCGCGAGCGGAGCGAGCGAATGAGCGTCCATCACTGCGGGGATTTCAAACAGACCTACTCCGACGACATGAAGGTGATGCAGACCCGTTTCATACAGGTCTGCATCGGGATCTTCGTCGTCCTCCTGTACTTGTTTCCTTACCTGGGGTCGAACTACCACATCAGCGTGATGAACAAGATCGGCATCGCGGTCATCGGCGCGGTGGGCATCAACATCGTCACCGGGTTCACGGGGCAGATCTCACTGGGGCAGGGGGCCTTCCTCGGCGTCGGCGCCTTCGCGTGCTCCTACTTCATGCGCGTCTGGGGCATCCCCTTCTGGTTCGCCATGCCCATGGCCGGCCTGGTCACCGCCGGCGTGGGGATGGTCTTCGGGAGCCCGAGCCTGCGGCTGAAGGGACTGTATCTGGCCATCGCCACCCTTGCGGCCCAGTTCATCCTGGAGTACCTCTTCCTCCACGTGGACAAGGTGACCGGGGGGAGCAACGGGGTGATGTTTCCGCCTCCAGAGATCGGGTCCTTCGCCTTCGACAGCGACCGGTCCATGTACTACCTGATCCTGACGGTGGCGGTCATGGGGGTGCTCTTCGCGGTGAATCTCTTTCGCTCCAAGGACGGCCGGGCCTTCGTGGCGGTGCGCGACCACTACCTCTCGGCGGAGATCATGGGGATCCATCTCTTTCGATATCGGCTCCTCTCCTTCGCCATCAGCTCCTTCTACGTGGGGGTGGCCGGGAGCCTCTGGGGAGCCTACACGCAGTACATCACTCCGGAGCACTTCACGATCCACGAGTCGATCCACTACCTCGCCATGATCATCATCGGCGGGCTCGGGAGCGTGCTCGGGGCGATATTCGGTGCGATCTTCATGACGCTCCTGCCGTTTGTCCTCACGGGGATGACGGCGAGCCTGGCCGACTACTTCCCCCAGGCGGGGTACTTCATCCAGAGCCTCCGGGAGGGCATTTTCGGCCTCATCGTGATCCTCTTCCTGATTTTCGAGCCCGACGGTCTCGCCCACCGGTGGCGGCTCATCAAGGCCTACTGGAAACTCTATCCCTTCAGCTACTGAGGGCAGGAAAGGAGGGAGCAGGAGCAAGCGGAGATTGGGGAACGACCTTGAGGGAGGCGTCTGTTTCTGGTTCTAGTGCGGTTTCGTCCCGGGAGTCACAGACTCTCAAAAGGAGGTACGCAATGAAGCGCATCCACACCCTGCTCGGTCTCGTGGCCGCCGTGGCCCTGGCCGGCACTACGTTCGCCCAGGAGATCGTCATCGGGAACCTCGCCGACATCACCGGCGGCACCGGGTCGGTTGGCAAGCCTTATGCCGACGGTGTGAGGGCCTACACCGACTACATCAACTCCCAGGGGGGCATCAACGGCAAGCAGGTCAAGCTCCTGCAGATCGACTACGCCTACAAGATCCCGGAGGCCCTGAACGCCTACAAGAAGTTCAAGGAATCCGACAAGGCGATCGCGATGCAGGGGTGGGGTACGGGCGATACCGAGGCCCTGGTGAGCCAGGTGAATCGGGACGAGATGCCCTATTACTCGGCCTCGTACTCTGCCCACCTCACCGATCCGAAGATCAGCAAGTACAACTTCTTCATCGCCGCCGACTACTCGACCCAGGCGCGCGCCGGGCTCACGTACATCAAGAACAATTGGAAGGAGAGCCGAAAGCCCAAGCTGGCCCTGATCTACCCGGACCACCCCTACGGCAAGGCGCCCATTCCGGCGATCAAGAAGTTCGCCGAGGAGATCGGGTTCGAGCTCGTGGGCGAGGAGAACGTGGCCCTCAACGCGATCGAGGCCACCACCCAGATGCTCAACCTGAAGAAGAACGAACCCGACTTCGCGTGGCTCGGAGGCACCACGCCCTCCTGCGCGGTGGCCATCAAGGACGCCCGAAAGCTGGGCCTCAAGACCACGTTCCTCGTGAACATCTGGGGTAACGACGAAGACCTCCCGAGGCTCGCGGCCGGCGCCGAGGAAGGGACCCTTGGGCTCCAGGGCGCGGTCATCTACGGGGCGGACGTGCCCGGTATGAAGCCCATCCTCGAGATGACCAAGGGCCAGCCCCAGATGACCCACTTCATCCGAGGCTGGACGTCCATGCTGGTCATGTGCGAGGCCCTCAAGCGGGCCGACGCCGCGGGCCAACTGAATGGCCGGGGCATCAAGGAAGCCACCGAGACGCTGCGCGACTTCGACACCGGCGGGCTCACCGCCCCCATCACCTTCACTCCCGAGGATCACCGGCCCACCATGTCGGCCGTGATCGTGGAGTACGTGGGGGGCAAGCCCGTCACCCGGGACACCGTGGTCCTCGAGCGCAAGGCCGAGTGGCTGGGCCTCTGAGCACCTGAACGGTTCGGCGGGAGGGCCCCGGGCCCTCCCGCCTTTTCCGGTGGACCCGCCGGCCCCGGAGCGATTCGGCGGGCCCTCCGGAAAGGGAAATTCTTCCGAGGAGACGCCATGCTCAACGTGAACAATGTCGAGGTCGTGTACAACGACGTGATCCTGGTGCTCAAGGGGCTCTCCCTCCAGGCGCAGGAGGGTCAGATCACCACCATCCTGGGCGCCAACGGCGCGGGGAAGTCCACCACCTTGAAGGCCATTTCCGGGCTCCTCAAGAGCGAGGAGGGGGAGGTGACCGAGGGGACCATCGAGTTCATGGGGGAGAAGATCAACGGCGTCGATCCCGAGAAGATCGTCCGCAAGGGGATCTTCCAGTGCATGGAAGGCCGCCGGGTCTTCGAGGACCTGGACGTGGTGGAGAACCTGCGCTGCGGCGCCCACACGCGCAGGGACCGCGCCGGGGTGAAGCGGGATCTGGACCTCGTTTTCACCTACTTCCCACGCCTCAAGGAGAGGCGGGCCTCCCTCGCCGGCTACCTCTCCGGCGGCGAGCAGCAGATGCTCGCCATCGGCCGCGCGCTCATGGCGCGCCCGAGGCTGATGCTCCTGGACGAGCCGAGCCTGGGGCTCGCCCCGCTCCTGGTGAAGGAGATCTTCGGGATCATCCAGAAGATCAACGCCGAGGAGAAGACCACCATCCTCCTGGTGGAGCAGAACGCCAATCTCGCCCTCCAGGTCGCCTCCTACGGGTACATCATGGAGAACGGGAAGGTCGTGCTCGACGGCCCCTGCGAGAAGCTGAGGCAGAACCCCGACGTCAAGGAGTTCTACCTCGGGGTCGGCGAGAGCGGCCACAAGCGGTCCTTCAAGAACGCCAAACACTATAAGCGCCGCAAGCGGTGGCTGTCGTGAGGCAGTGACGGGTGACGGGTGACGTGTGACCCGTGCCATCACCAATCCCCAACGACCAACGGAGCGACCGGATGGATCGAACCAAGGGGTTCATGAACGAGGCCCGGGAGACCCGGAGCTGGGAAGAGCAGCAGGCGGAGCGGGAGCGGCTGCTGCGGGACTTGGTGGGCCACGCCTATGCCAACGCCCCTGCGGTACGGTCCCGGTTCGACGGGGCCGGGCTATCTCCGGGGGACGTGCGCACCGTGGCCGACCTGGCCCGGGTCCCCGTACTCCCCAAGGCCCACCTGGTGGAGATGCAAAAGATCTCGCCTCCCTTCGGAGGGCTGCTCGCCGTTCCTCCGGGGGACGTCCGTTGGGTGTTTCGCTCTCCGGGCCCGATCTTCGACCCCCAGGGGCGTGACGAGGGATGGGGCTGGGAGGAGGGGCTCTTTGCCGCCGGCTTTCGCCCGGGGGACGTGTGCCTCAACACCTTTGGGTACCAGATGACCCCCGCCGGCATGATGTTCGACGACAGCCTGGGCCGGCTGGGATGCGCGGTCGTCCCCACGGGCGTGGGAGACCGGGAGACGCAGATCGAGATCCTCCGCGGGTTGGGCGTGGCCGGGTTCGCGGGGATGGGTTCATTTCTTCTCCAGATCGGGGAGAAGGCGATCGACCTCGGCCTGGACCCGAAGGCCGATTTTTCCCTGAAGGTGGCCTTCACCACCGCGGAGCCCCTGCCCGACAGCCTGCGCTCGGCAGTGGAGGGGATGTTCGGGCTCGTGCTCCGGCAGGGCTACGGCACTGCGGATTGTGGGTGTCTGGCGTACGAGTGCTACCACAAGGGAGGCATGCACCTCGTCGATCGAGCGATCGTCGAGATCGTGGATCCCACCACGGGCACCCCCATGCCAGACGGCGAGACGGGCGAGGTGGTGGTCACGCTCTTCAACCGGACGTACCCCCTGATCCGCCTGGGCACCGGTGACCTCTCCGCGCTCGACCGGGGAGCCTGCGCTTGCGGACGCCGGGCTCCGAAGCTGCGGGGGTGGCTCGGGCGGGCCGATCAACTGGTGAAGGTGAAGGGGCAGTTCGTGCACCCAGGCCAGCTGCAGGGAGTCTTCAGGGATTTTCCCGAGGTGTCCCGCTTTCGGGCCGTGGTGACCCGCGAAGGGAGCCGCGATCAGCTCACCGTGAAGGTCGAGGGGACCGCCGATTCCGGCCTGCAGGCACGCCTGGAAGAGAGGCTGCGGGATGTGCTGCGGATCGGTGCGACGGTGGCTTGGGTCGGCAGTGGTGCGCTTCCCGAAGACGGCAGGGTCCTGGAGGACGCCCGCACGTGGGAGTGATCCGAGCCGAGCGGGCCAGGCCGCCGAGGGGGAGCCGGGTGCACCGGGCTGCGCCCCCCTTCAGCATCGGGGACTTGGCGCACCAGGTGGGCCTGACGCCCCGCACCATCCGGTATTACGAGGACATCGGGCTGCTGGCCAGCGTGCGGAGGGTGGAGAGCGGGAGGCGCATCTACACGGAAGAGGACGTCCGACGCCTTCGCTTCATCAAGCGCCTCAAGGTTCTGGGGCTCACCCTGGAGGAGATGAAGGAGCTCGAAGAGCTCTACCTCACGCATCGGAGCAACGAACGGGTGCTGCCCCGCTTGCTGGAGCTCCTCGACCGTCACATGCAGACCCTGGAGGCTCGTATCGAGCAGTTGAGGATCCTCAAACAGGACATCGAGGGCTACCGGGACCACATCCGCGAGAAGCTCTGAGCTCAGGGGCACCACCCTGGAGCTGGAGCCGAGAGATCGGGGCCCGTTGGGCCCGGCGGCCCGCAGCCGCCACTCGAGCCGGACCGTACCGGACGGCTTTCCGGAGGAGGGCATCGTATTGAACTTCGATCTCACCGCTGAGCAGAACATTCTCCGGCAGAGCGTTCGAGAGTTTGCCGAGAAGGAGATCCGCCCTGTGGCCCGGGACTTGGATGCACGGGAGGAGTTCAGCTACGACCTGACCGCCAAGATGGCCGAGATGGGACTTTTCGGGATCTTCGTCTCTCCCGAGTATGGCGGGAGCGGACTCGACTACATCTCATACATCATCGCAGTGGAAGAGATCGCCCGGGTGGACGGGTCCCAGGCAGCGACCATCGCTGCAAGCAACTCCCTGGGAATCGGACCGATCTACTACTTCGGGAGCGAGGAGCAGAAGCAGCGCTGGCTTCCCAAGCTCTGCGCGGGGGAGCTCCTCGCAGGTTTCGGACTGACGGAACCCCTTGCCGGGTCAGACGCCGGGTCTTCCCGGACCCGCGCCGTCCGCGACGGGGGCGAGTGGGTCCTCAACGGCAGCAAGATCTTCATCACGAACGCGGCCACCGACACCACGGGGGTCATCGTTGTCCAAGCGGTGACCGGGAAGAAGAGCGACGGCCGCAATGAGCTCTCCTGCTTTCTCGTGCCCGCCGATGCCCCTGGGCTCGCCCGAAGGGCGATGCACGGAAAGATGATGTGGCGCTCGTCGAATACGGCCGAGCTCTACTTCGACGACGTGCGCCTTCCGGGCGAAGCGATCCTGGGCCGGCAGGGCGACGGGTTTCGGCAGATGCTGGCCACTCTGGACGGCGGCCGCCTCTCGATTGGGGCGATGGGGCTCGGCGGCGCCCAGGGCGCCTTCGAGCTCGCGCTCCGGTACGCCCAGGAGCGCAAACAGTTCGGTCAGGCGCTCTTCGAATTCCAGGCGATCCAGTTCAAGCTCGCCGACATGGCCATGGAGATCGAGGCTGCCCGGAACCTCCTCTACAAGGCCTGCTGGCTCAAGGACAACGGGCGCCCCTTCGGCAAGCAGGCCGCCATGGCAAAGCTCTCTGCTCCGAAGTCATGGGCAGGGTCGTCAGCGAAGCTGTCCAAGTCCACGGAGGCTACGGTCTCATGCAGGAGTATGACGTGGAACGGTTCTTCCGCGATCAGAAACTGCTCACCATCGGGGAGGGGACGAGCGAGATCCAGCGGATGGTGATCGCTCGCCACCTGCGGGAGTGATGCCCGGCGCTCCCGCTCTCTGTGAGGGGGCCGTCGGCACCCACTGGCGTCTCCGGCTGCTCGGGGGTCTTCTCCTACGCCAGACAGCAGCGACTTGCCCTTGGTGGGGCTCAACCTCTCGCGAGGGCTCGTGGTGGTGTCCGCTCGCCAGCAGGGCGACCGACCGCACCTCCTCTCCCCGGTCCCGCGGGTGCTTTCGCGGACGTGCCGACGCGACCTCTACATCGATCCTCCCCCCAAGACGACCCCGGAGCCGGTCGGCTCCCAAGGATTTCCGGACCTGGCGGGGGGCGCCGTCGGGACGGGCCCTAAGCCGAGAAAGGCTTCCGCATGGAAGAAAAAGCGTTCCAGGACTACTACCCGGAGGGGCTCGCCCACTGCTACGGGTGTGGTCGTTTGAACCCCAACGGGCTGCAGGTCAAGAGCTACTGGCAGGGTGACGAGTCGGTTGCCACCTTCGAGCCCCGCCCCTACCACACCGCGATCCCGGGATACGTGTACGGGGGGCTCCTGGCGTCGCTGATCGACTGCCACGGGACCGGGACGGCTGCGGCCGCCGCCTACCGGGCCGAGGGCCGTGAGATGGGCAGCGAGCCCCCGCTGCGGTTCGTCACGGGTTCCCTGCACGTGGATTTCCTCAAGCCAACGCCCATGGGCGCCGTCCTGGAGCTCCGGGGGCGGGCCACGAAAGTCATGGGCCGGAAGGTTGCGGTGTCGGTCGAGCTTCGGGCAAGGGGGGAGATCTGCGCCCGGGGTGAGGTCGTCGCCGTGCAGATGCCCGAACGGTGGGTTTCCCCCTAGCAAGGCGCGGGAAACACCTTCCACGGGATTTTTCCGGCTCATCCGGAAAACGGCCGGGTGGGTCCGAGCACGGAGGCGGGCGGCCGTTCGATCCACAAGCCCGTGGGGAAGCAGCGATTCCGCCAGTGACTCCGGAAGGCCCGATGGGAGGTACGCTTCGTACCGTCCGGCATCGTCTGCCGGAGTGGGCGGGCCCACTCGGCCGTTCTGGACGGGGGAGGATCCGTTCACTTCCCGGATGAACCGTTTTTCAGTGGAGGATTGACTCGCCCTGCGGGCGTGCCTCGGGCACCTCCGATTGCCCTCCCTGGGGAATCGTCTCCGGGACGGCCCCTTTAAAAAACCCGCGCAGGCCGTTTTCATCGGCCTGCTGACCGCGTAATCGCTGGTTCAGAGAGAGACGGGTTTGCAGAGGTTCTCGCTGTGCTGTGCCGTGCGGCCGCAGGAGCGGCACAGGTAACGGGGCTCACCCACGAGGCGGCGGACGCGCTCCGGAGCGCCGCCCTTCTGGACCACCCGACAGAGATGATAAACCTCTCGGCAGTGCTCTCCTCCTCGGCAGTAGTGGATTGGCATCTCGGGCATGGCAGCGCTCCCACTGGAGAGGAAGGTCCCGTTCGGCGACAGTTTCCGGGAGAAGGGGATCGGAGCCAATGGGGGAGGCCCCGACCTTTTGGGAAAACCCGCCCCCAGGCCCGGTGCCGCCTGGGGCTGGGGGAGAGGAGAACCATGGCTGCAGGGAAGATGGCTCGTCTGCTGGTGTTGTTCCTGGGGCTGGGGGCGTTGTCCTGCAGCGAAGGACCGAGGAAGCCCGAAATCGGCCAACCGGCGCCAGACTTCACCCTCACCGGTTTGGACGGCAGGGCCTGGCGGCTCGCCGACCTGCGGGGCAAGGTGGTTTTCGTGAATCTTTGGGCGACTTGGTGCCCGCCATGCCGCCATGAGATTCCCTCGATGACGCAACTCTACGACCGTTTTCGGGACCAGGGGTTGGAGATCTTGGCCGTGTCCGAGGACACGGACGAGGGTGCCCTGCGTCGGTTCGTCGGTGCCTACGGGGTGACGTTCCCGGTGCTCCGCGACGAGGACAAGAGAGTATACGACCTCTACCGGGCCACGGGCCTGCCGGAAAGCCACCTGATCGACCGGAACGGGGTCCTCCGGGCCTCCATGATCGGCCCCTTCGACTGGACCAGCCCCCAGGTGGTGCGCACGCTGCAGGACTTTCTGGGCCGCTGACTCCCCCCGGACCCAGGGGCCTCCGGGCGCCCCTCGGGCGGGGCCCTGCAGGGGGTTCGGGGGTGGTGCCGACTCGCAGAGAGGGCGGCCGATACGGCGGGGCAAACGACAAAGGCCGGGAGATGGTCTCCCGGCCGATCGAGGAAACACCGCGCCAAAAGGCTTCAGGGCGCCTTCAGCACCTTGCCCGAGCGCAGACAGCGGGTGCACACCTTCATGCGGCGTGCACCGCCCCCGACCTGTGCCCTCACGGTCTGCAAGTTGGGCAGGATGACGCGCTTGGTCTTATTGTTGGCGTGGCTCACGTTTTGCCCCACAGAGGGGCCCTTCCCGCAGATCTCACACGTTCTGGCCATATTGGTTCCTCCTCTCGGGGCGCTTCTCCGAAGAATCAAGCCTTATAGCACGGTTCGCGGTCGGTGCTCAAGCCCGTCGGCAGCCCTCGGATCCCCCGTCTGGCACTTGCTCGGGGTCGGGGAGCCCCGCCGCACCGCCCCGCAATCCGCGACATTTTCGACGAGGCGTTCGAGGGAAACAGGTACGCCCAGCTTCACTTGTTTCTGCGGGCTCTGGGGAATCGGTCGATGAGGTGCGGGGCTGCGCTCCAAGGCTCCCCGACCCCGCCGGAAAAGGTGACGGCGGATTCCGGCAGCCCGTCAACGACCCGACGGCCCGTCACCGGCCCACGCCGGCTATGGGAAGGTCGTAGGCGACGATTCGGGTCTTGATCGTCCGCAAAAGGCCGCCTTCGGCCTGCACCAGGGCGGCGTACGCCGTGCGGCCCTCCCGACGCGGCGGCCCCAGGTCGAGGTCGGGGATGAAGCCTGGGATCTTGGGCCCCTCCGCCACGGTGGTGAGCGTGAGGCCATCCCAGCGGAACGCCTGGAGCTGGCCGTGGGAGAAGCTTGCGATGCGCTGCCAGATGCGCCCGATGCTCGACTGGTTCCTGGCGCTGAGGAGCACGGCCTTTCCGTCGGCGCCCACCCAGGAGGCCGTCTTGCCCTGGACCCGGTAGACGTCTTCATCCTGGTAGCCGATCATCCGCTCCTCTCCCTTGAGAAAGATGCGGCTGCCCTTGACCGGGTCCGCCCCCTCGAAGAGGGGGTTTCCCCGGGGGTCGTAGATTCTCAGGGTCTGCCCCCGGGTGGTGATCACCGTGAAAACCTCGCTCTGGGTCCCTGCCGAAATCCAGTCCAGGTTCACGGGTCCTGCCGCCAGGGGGACCTCGAAAGGACCATCGTCCCGGTACACGGCTCCGTCCCACGTGAAGTGCCGAAACGTGGGGCTGAAGAGGTCCTTGCTCACGCCAGAGGGCCGGCCCAGCAGAATCGGCCCCCGTTCGGGGTGATGCACCGCCCGTGCGAACGCGTGAAGGCGCCCCCCCTTGGGAGCGAGGGCAGAGCCGAACCACTCCAGGGCCTGGGTCGCGGGTTGGGTCCCGCTCAACCCGGCGACGAAGAGCTCCGGCAGCCCGTTGCCGTCAACGTCCCCGGCGGAGAGAACCTTCGGTTGGAACCCCCGGGGGACGGGGCTCTCCCACGCCCGGGTGAGTTCACCCTCCACATCGCGAAACGCGGCGATGACGTCGTCGAACAGTATGAGAATTTCCGGCGTCCCGTCGCGGTCCACATCGGCAACCACCAGACTGAGGGCCTCTCCGGGGAGCTGAGGGCCGGCCCGGTGGTTGCGCAGCGCCAGGGTCAATTGCGCCTCGGCATCCAGGGCAGTG
>CAZYJP010000005.1:0-23116 GCA_964647795.1 uncultured Thermodesulfobacteriota bacterium | reverse complement strand
GCGGGCGCCGGGAGCCGAGGCGGCCTTGGCGGGGCAGGACCTCTTCCGGGAGGAGGCGCGCCGGTCGGCCGCCCGCTCCGTGGCGGCCGAGATTCGTCCCGTGGCCCACCACGGGTACGGAGCCGCCTACCTCCGACAGTGTCTCGAGGTCGAGACCCGGCGGACCTTGGCCGCAGCAATGGACGGTGAGCCCAGTGGACCGGGCGGGCCGGCCCAGGCCGCAGGACGTGGAGGCGTGACGTGAGGCAGGCGGCGCTCATCCATCTGGTGGTGAACGGTGAGCCGCACGACCTGGCGGTCCAACCCCAGGCCACGCTCCTCGAAATACTGCGGGAGCAACTGGGGCTTACCGGGACCAAGGAAGGCTGCGGCACCGGAGAGTGCGGGGCCTGCACGGTGCTCCTGGACGAGGTCCCGGTCCTCGCCTGTCTCGCCCTGGCGCTGGACTGCGACGGCAAGACGGTCGTCACCGTCGAAGGCCTCGCCGCCGAGGGCCGACTCACCCCCGTGCAGCAGGCGTTCGTGGAGGCGGGCGCCGTCCAGTGCGGGTTCTGTACCCCCGGCATGGTCCTTTCCGCCACGGCGCTGCTGCGGGAAATTCCGACCCCTACGCGTGCCGAGATCGCAAAGGCGCTGGAGGGCAACCTCTGCCGCTGCACCGGCTACAACAAGATCGTCGAAGCCGTCGAGCGCGCGGCGGACCTCGCGTCCGCCCCGGAGGACACTCCATGAGCGACGCCCTCCGCTACGTGGGAAAGCCCGTCCAGCGGGTCGACGCCGTGGACAAGGTCACCGGCCGCGCGCGGTACACGGTGGACATGCACCTGCCCGGGACGCTCGTGGGACGCATTCTTCGCAGTCCCCACCCCCACGCCCGCATCCTCCACGTGGACGTCTCCCGGGCCCTCCAGGTGCCCGGGGTGAAGGCCGTGGTGACCGCCCGGGACACCCTGGGCCTTCGGCACGGATTCGTGGAGACCCCCCGGTACCCGGCGGACCAGTATCCCCTGGCCGCGGACGTGGTCCGCTATGTGGGTGAGGAGGTGGCGGCGGTGGCGGCCGTGGACCCCCTCGCGGCCGAGGAGGCGCTGGGCCGGATCCGAGTGGAGTACGAGCCCCTCCCCGCGGTCTTCGACCCCGAAGAGGCCATGGCGCTCGACGCACCGGAGATCCATCCCAGTCATCCCAAAGTGCGGGAGCCCTACCGGAACATCGCGGGCAAGACGGCGACCGCCTGGGGCGATGTGGACCGGGGTTTCGCCGAGTCCGACCTGGTGCGCACGGACCGCTTCGAGAGCCACCTGCGCACCCACGGATACCTGGAGCCCCAGGCGACCCTGGCGAGTTGGGAGGCCGGCAAGCTCAACGTCTGGACCTCGAGCATGGGGCCGTTCCTCAAGCGGGCCAAACTGGCACGGCTCCTGGGACTGCCCCAGTCCGCGGTGCGGGTGCAGAAGGCTTACGTGGGGGGGGCCTTCGGGGGAAAGATCGACCTCTTCGCCCATGAGTACTGCGCCGCCCTGCTTTCCATGAAGACCGGGCGGCCGGTGCGGGCGGTAGCGAGCCGAGAGGAGATCTTCGCCGCCTACCGCCACGGCCAGCCGCTCGTGGTGGAGGTGACCACCGGAGTCAAGAAGGACGGCACCCTGGTGGCCCAGCGGATTCGCACCATCAACAACTGCGGGGCCTTCCGGGGGAGCGGGGTGGTGGTGATCTTCCTCGCCTGGGGCTTCGCCATGGCTCCCTACCGGGTACAGAATCTCGCCTACGAGGGGTACGCCGTCTATACGAACAACCCGGTGCGGGCTCCCCAGCGGGGCCACGGAGCCCCCCAGATGCGCTTCGCGATCGAGTCCCAGTTGGACGCCATCGCCGAGGAGCTCGGGATCGACCCGGTGGAGATCCGCCTCCGAAATGCCCGCAACCCCGGGGAGGAGCTCCCGAACCGCGACAACGTCCACAACTGCGGCCTGGTGGAGTGCATCCGCCTGGCCGCCGAGCAGACGAACTTTCGGGAGCGGTACGGCGCGGGACGGAAAGAGGGCGGCCAGCCGGGGCGCTACCGCCGGGGGATCGGCCTGGGCGTCAGCGCCTATTTCGGGGGCTCCCTCATCTACCCCAACAGCTCCTCGGTGGTGGTGAAGCTCAACGACGACGGGTCCCTCACCCTCCTCACCGGCGCGATCGACATCGGCCAGGGGGCCGAGACCATCCTGACCCAGATCGTGGCCGAGGAGCTTCAGGTGCCGGTGGAGGAAATCCGGGTGGTGGCTGCCGACACCGAGGCCACCCCTGTGGACATCGGGGCGTGGATCAGCGGCGGCGCCTACGTGACCGGAAACGCGGCCCGAGAAGCAGCCGGAGCGGTGCGGAACAAACTCCTGGAACTCGCCGGCGAGGCCATGGAGGCCAACGTCGAGGACCTCATCGTAGAGGACAAGTCGGTCTCTGTGGTGGGCTCCCCGGACCGGCGGATGAGCTACGCCGAGCTCTACGAGGTGAGCATCCGAACCCGCCGGGGCGACCCCATCCTCGGGGAGGGCCACTGGCGCACCATGCGCGACGAGCCCACGCACCCGAGCCTCGCCACGGCCAAGGGCCGGTGGACCGAGAACTACGCGTTCGACGCCCAGGTGGCCGAGGTGGAGGTGGACACCGAAACCGGGAAAGCCCGGCTTCTGCGCGCGGTGACGGCCCATGACTGCGGTTTCCCCATCAACCCGGTCCTGGTGGAGGGGCAGATCGACGGCCAGGTTTCCATGGCACTGGGCCACGCCTTCCTCGAGGAAGTGATGATGGAGGAGGGCCGGACCCTCAACCCGAGCTGGCTCGAGTACCGCATGCCCACGATCCACGAAATGGCGGTCTCGGAATCGATCGACGTGATCACCGAGCGCTATCAGGTGGGGCGGCCCTATCGGACGAAGGAAGTCGGTGAGGGGTACGTCTCGGGCATCCTCGCGGCCATCGCCAACGCGGTCTACGACGCGGTGGGGGTGCGCCTGCACCAGACTCCCTTCACCCCGGAGCGGATCCTCAAGGCGCTCCGGGGTGAGGAGGGCCGAGCCCGGTGAGCGAGGTCTCCTACTGGCGCAAGGAGCTCGAGACGCTGCCCCGGGCCGGCCTCGAGGAGCTCCAACTGCGGCGCTTCCGAGAGCGGATGGCCTACGTCTACGAGCATAGCCCCATGTACCGCCGGAAGTACGACGAGGCCGGGGTCCGCCCGCAGGAGATCCGGACCCTCGCGGACGTGCGCCGCGTGCCGGTCACCGTCAAAGAGGAGCTCCGGGAGAGCCAGGCCCGTCACCCACCGTGGGGCGATTTCCTGTGCATCCCACCGGAGGAGGGGGTGCGCGTCTTCCAGACCACGGGCACGACCGGCATCCCGGTGAAGGTGGTGCTCAACCGGACGGACTGGACCGTGCACTTCTATGAACAGTTCATGCACTTCATGCATGGCTACGGCATCACCCCCGCCGACGTGCTCTTCGTGCCCTTCAACTACGGCCTCTACATCGCCTGGTGGGGGTTCCAGGCCGCCCTGGAGCAGGCCGGGGTGATGATCGTGCCCGGCGGCGGGCAGTCCACCCCGGACCGGATCCGAAATCTCCTGGAGTGGGGCGCCACCGCCGTCTGCGGCACCCCTACCTACCTGATCCGTCTGGGAGAGACAGCGAGGGAGATGGACCTCGACCTCCCCGGTTCACCGGTACGGGTGGTGGTGGCGGGGGGCGAGCCCGGCGCCAACGTGCCGGCCACCAAGAAGGCTCTCGGAGAGCTCTGGGGGGCTGAGGTCTTCGACGACATCGGCTCCAGCGAGATCTCGAACTTTGGATTCGAGTGCCTTGCCCATCGGGGGACCCACGTGATCGAGAGCATGTTCCTCGCCGAGTGCCTCGACCCGGAGAGTCTCGAGCCGGTGGCGCCCGGGGAGATCGGCGAGCTCGTGCTCTCGAACCTCTGCACCGAGAGCATGCCGCTCCTGCGCTACCGAATGAAGGACCTGGTGCGGTTCAACCTCGAGCCCTGTCCGTGCGGCCGCAGCTACCTGCGGCTGGAAGGTGGCATCCTCGGGCGGTCGGATGACATGTTCCAGTTCGCGGGGGTCAACATCTTCCCATCTGCCGTGGAGAACTTGGTCCGAGACGTGCCCGAGTTCGGGAGCGAGTACCAGCTCGTGATCCCTCGCCCGCAGGGGGGTAAACGACTCACGGTCCGCGTCGAGCCGGCGAGCCCCGAGCTCCCGCCGGAGGTCCTCGACCGCGCGGTGGCCCGCTTCGTGGAGACCTTCCGGTACCGGATCACGGTGACCCCGGCGGTCGAGGTGGCCGCGCCCGGAGAGTTGCCCCGTTTCGAGCACAAAGCCCGCCGGCTGGTGCGGGAGATCTGACCCCGCCCCCCGGGCCGGACCCCGGCAGCGGACGGCGACCCCAAGGACAAGGACGGACGTGAGCTTCTGGGCAGTTCAGATCCTGAACGGCGTTTCCCTGGGGATGCTCCTCTTCCTGATCGCCTCGGGGCTTTCGCTCATCTTCGGGCTGATGCGGATCGCGAACCTGGCCCACGGGTCTTTTTATCTCGTGGGAGGGTACGTGGGTCTCAGCGTGCTCAACCGCACCGACAGCTTTGCCCTGGCCGCCCTGGCGGCCTGTGTGGTCGTGCCGCTCCTCGGCATCGCGATCCAGCGGCTCTTTCTGAGCCGTCTCCACAACCAGGAATTGCCCCAGGTGCTCCTCACCTTCGGGTTCATCTTCATCCTTGCCGACCTGTGCCTGCTGATCTGGGGGGGCACTCCCCAGAGCCTCTCCAAGCCGTCGCTCTTCGCCCGGTCGCTGCAACTAGGGGGAATCTTCTTCCCGAGCTACCGGCTCTTCGTGATCGGCTGCGGTCTCCTGATCGCCCTCGGCCTGTGGCTCTTTCTGGAGAAGACCCGAATCGGTTCCATGGTTCGTGCCGGTGTGGACGACCCGGAGATGGCCCGGGCCGTAGGCGTGAACGTGCCGCTCGTCTTCACCGGTGTCTTCGGTCTGGGGGTATTCCTGGCGGCGCTGGCCGGGGTCCTCGGGGGACCGATGATCGGGGTCTTCCCGGGGCTCGACCTGGAGATCCTGCTCCTGGCCCTGGTGGTCGTGGTGATCGGCGGCATGGGGAGCCTCAAGGGGGCCTTCGTGGGGAGCCTTCTGGTAGGGCTTCTGGACAACTTTGGGCGGGCCCTCTTCCCGGAACTGGCTTTCTTCACGATCTTCGCACCCATGGCCCTGGTGCTGGCCCTGCGCCCCCAGGGACTGTTCGGCCGATGAGAGGGACCCGCCGCACTCTCGGGGCCCTGTTGGGGATCGTCGCGCTCTGTGGGCTGGCCGGGCCGTTCCTGCCCACCTACTACGTGGGCCTCCTCTCCCAGGTCTTGATTTTCGCCCTCTTCGCCATGAGCCTCGACCTCTTGGTGGGATTCACGGGGCTCCCCTCCCTCGGGCACAGCGCATTCTTCGGCATGGGGGCTTACGTGGCCGGGCTCCTCACCCTGCACGTGACCGCCAACTTCTGGTGGTGCGCCCTGGCCGGGGTGGCGGCCTCTCTCCTCACGGGCGCCCTTTTCGGCCTCCTCACGGTCCGCACCGCCGGCTCCTCCTTCCTCATGATCACCCTGGCCCTGTCCCAGATCCTATGGGGGGTGGCGTTCAAGTGGCGCAGAGTCACGGGCGGGGAGGACGGTCTCTCGGGGATCGTACGGCCCGACCTCGGCATCCCCTGGGACCTCACTTCGAGCCACAGCTACTTCTATCTGGTGCTCGGGTTCTTTGCGCTGGTCGGAACCGGCCTTGTGCTCTTCGTCCGCTCTCCCTTCGGGCTCGCCCTCCAGGGGATTCGGGAAAGCGAGTCGCGGATGCGGGCCTTGGGATACCACGTGTGGGCGTACAAGTATCTGGGGTTCCTTTTCGCGAGCGGGGTGGCGGGCTTCGCCGGCGTCCTCTTCGTCTACTACAATCGGTTCGTGAGTCCCAGCTACCTCGATGTCGCCTTCTCCGCCAAGGCCCTCCTGATGGTCATCCTGGGCGGGGCAGGCACGCTTCTGGGGTCTATCCTCGGATCCGGGGTGATCGTGCTCCTCGAGCATGTGGCGAGCGCCTTCACCCAGCGGTGGATGATGATCATCGGCGCGATCTACGTGCTGGTCGTTCTCTTCTTCCCCAAGGGGATTCTGGGCGCGGCCCGGGAACGCTCCGGGAGAGACGCGCCGTGAAACCGCTGGAGATCTCCGATCTCAGCAAGAGCTTCGGCGGACTGCAGACCCTATGCGGGATCTCCCTGGAGCTGGCGGAGGGCGAGCGGCGGGTGATCCTGGGGCCCAACGGGGCGGGAAAGACCACTCTCTTCCACACGATCAGCGGGGTCCATGCCCCCACCGAAGGCTCGATCCGGCTCTTCGGGACCGAAGTGAGCCGGCTCCCCCCCCACCAGAGGGTGCGCCTGGGGCTGGGCCGCACCTTCCAGATCACCAACCTCTTTCCCGATCTGACCGTGGCGGAGACCCTCTTCCTGGGAGTGCAGGCCCAGGAGAGGGGGCGGTTTCGGTTCCTCCGGCCGGCGAGCAAGTGCCGAGACGTGATGGCCCGGGTGGAGGAGGCGGTTGCCCGGTGGGGACTTGGCGCGGTGCGGGCCACCCGGGTGAAGCACCTCTCCTACGGGCAGCAACGACAGCTCGAAGTGATCCTGGCCATGACCGCGAGACCACGGCTCCTCCTGCTGGACGAGCCCACCGCTGGGCTCTCCCCGGCGGAGACCGCAGACATGACCCGGTTTCTCCGGGGTCTGGGCCGCAACATCACCATTCTTCTCATCGAGCACGACATGGACGTGGCCTTCGAGCTCGCCGAGCGGATCACCGTGCTCTACTTCGGGAAGATCCTCACCGAGGGTCCGCCGGAGGAGGTTCGGAGAGATCGTCGGGTGATGGACATCTATCTTGGGGAACCCGACTGGGAAGGTCCTCTGTAATGCTCGCCGTCCGGGATCTCCACACCTACTACGGGGAAAGCTACGTCCTCCAAGGGGTCTCCCTCACCCTCGAGGCCGGCCGGGTCGAGGCGCTCTTGGGCCGCAACGGGGTCGGAAAGTCGACCCTGGTGCGCTCCATTGCAGGGCTCACCCCGGCACGGCGGGGATCCGTGTCCCTGGACGGCCGAGACGTCACCCGGGTACCGACCCACGCCCTGGTGAAACTCGGTGTAGGGATCGTCCCTCAGGAGAGGCGGATCTTCCCTTCCCTCACCGTGGAGGAGAATCTCACCATCAACGGCCGGAGCGGAGCCGGAGGCGGGGCGCGGCGCTGGACCCTGGCGGAGATCTACGAGTTGTTTCCCATCCTCGCACAGCGCGCCGGAAATCGGGGCAACCTCCTGAGCGGCGGCGAGCAGCAGATGCTCGCCGTGGCCCGGGCGCTCATGGGCAACCCGAGCTACCTCTTGATGGACGAGCCGAGCGAGGGGCTCGCGCCCCTGATCGTCCGGGAGCTCGGGGGCATCATCACCCGCCTGAAGGAGGAAGGAATGGGCATCCTTCTCGTGGAACAGAATCTCCACTTCGCCCTGGCTCACGCCGACGCGGTGCAGGTAATGACCAAGGGCAGGATCGTCTGCCGGACATCCCCCCGGGAGCTGCGGGAAGACCGGGAGCTGCAGAGGACCTACCTGGGGGTTTGAACCTCAGCCGCCCGGCTCTCCAAGCGGCCCCGCCGCGCCGAACCCTCGACGTCGGCCCAGGTGCCCGCACCCGAACGTGCAGTGCCTCGTCTCGGACGGATCCCCGGCCCAGCCGTGACGAGTGGTCAACCCTCGCCGAGGTGCCGGGCGCGCTCTTCGATCAGGGCGTGAATGGCGGCGATCTGGGGGATCGCGACACCCACTCTTCGCGCCAGCTCCACGACGCTGCCGACGATGGCGTCGACCTCGAGGGGACGGCGACGTTCCACGTCCTGGTGCATGGAGATCTTGGCGCGACCGAGTTTGTGGGTGATGGCGATTCGCTCGTCGGTGGACATGGCGATGCGGATGCCGTAGGCCGCAGCCACGCCCTTGGCTTCCTCCATCATCGCGCGGATCAGGTCGAGGAGCCCCGGGTTCGCGTTGATCTCGTCCATCCGGGCCAGGGTGAGGGCCGCCACCGGATTGTAGGAAAGGTTCCCGATGAGTTTCGCCCAGATCTCGGTGCGGATCTCTGTGGTGGAGGTCACCTGGAAACCGGCGTCCTCCAGCGCGGCGGCCAGTCGGGCCAGCCGCTCGCTGCGGGAGCCGTCGGATTCGCCCACGATCAGGTGGTTCCCCCGGTGGCTCACGACCCCAGGCCCGGTCACTTCGGCCGAGGCGTGCACGACGCAGCCGACGACGTGTCGCGGGTCCAGGGCGGAGAACAAAGCTCCGTCGGGGTCGAGGCAGGAGATGGTACTGCCCTCGAATCGCCCTCCCTCCCGGTAGAAGTACCACCAAGGAAGCCCGTTGACGGCCGGAACCACGACCGTGTCGGGCCGAACGAGAGGCCCCAACTCCGGCAACAGTTTCGGGATGGAGTAGGCCTTGAGCGTGATGAAGACCACGTCCTGTTCCCCCAGGTCGGCGGGCCTTTCGGCGGCCGCCACCGGGAACGTCTCCGTGCGCCCATCGGAAACCAGCGTGATCCCCCGGGAGCGGAGGGCCGCCAGGTGGGCCCCTCGGGCCACGAGGGAGACCTCGTGGCCCGCTGCCCTCAACTTCCCGCCGATGAAGCTGCCGATCGCCCCGGCGCCTACCACACAGACCTTCATAACGAACTTCCTTCCCGTTCGGGTTGGCCAAGCGGAACTTCGGTACACAGGATCGGGCGACCGACCGAGGACGGAGGCCCGGGGAGTGCCGACGCCGTCGGAGCCCACGACCACGTGGTCGTGGGTGGGGCCACCGAGCTCGGGCGGGACTTTCCGACCGGCGTCCCGACGGTCGCCTGTTGGAGAGGGTATTTCATCTCCAATCGAAATGACACCCTTTGTTCGATCCTCCCAGTCCGGATCGGCACCGAGACCTTCCGGCGCCGGGCCGCCGTGGACATGCATTCGGACACGCCCGCCCGACGGTTCAGGCCCCCTCCCCCTCCGCCTCGTACTGCTTCAGCTTCCGGAAGAGCGTCGCCACCCCCATCTTCAGTTCGGCGGCCGCACGGGTCTTGTTGCCGTCGGCCGCGCGGACGGCGGCCAGAATGTACTCACGCTCCACGTCTCGGATCGGACGGATGCGGTCGATGACGCTGGGTCGAGGCAGGGCAGCTCGAAGCTCCTCGGGGAGGTCTTCGAGGTCGATGCGGCTGCCCGCGCACAGCGCGACCGCGTGTTCCACGGCGTTCTGCAGTTCCCGCACGTTGCCCCGCCAGTCGGACCGGAGGAGCTGGTCCGCGGCTCGCGGCGCGAAACCGGTGACCTTTCGGCCCATGCGCCGGGACGTCTCGCTCAGGAACACCCGGGCCAGCGGGAGGATGTCCTCCGGCCGGTCTCTGAGCGGTGGGACGCGCAGCTCGATGACGCGGAGCCGGTAGTAGAGATCCTGCCGGAATCGCCCCGCAGCGACCTCGTCCGCCAGATTCTTGTTCGTAGCAGCAACGACGCGGACGTCGACCTTGCGCGCCTTGTTCTCCCCGACCCGCCTCACCTCCTTCTCCTGCAGCGCCCGGAGCAGCTTTACCTGCATGCTCGACGAGATCTCTCCGACCTCGTCGAGCAGAAGCGTACCGCCGTTGGCCGCCTCGAAGAGCCCCGGCCGGTCCTTGTCTGCACCCGTGAACGAGCCCTTCGCGTGGCCGAAGAGCTCGCTCTCCAGCAGGGCCTCCGTGACGGCGCCGCAATTCACGGGAACAAAGGGGCGCGCGGCCCGGGCCGACTCGTCGTGGATGAGCCGCGCGATCCTCTCCTTCCCGACGCCGCTCTCCCCGGTCACCACCACGGTCGACTCGACCTTGGCGATGCGCCTCGCCAGATCGAGCACGTGCCGCATGGCTCCGCTTCGGGCCACGAGGCCCGAGGGATCGTCCGGAGATCCCTCCAGCCGGGCAATCTCCCTTTTGCGAGCCCGCAAGCGCGCCTCGGTGCGGCGAAGAGCCGCTGTCACGTCCCGGAGCACCACATCCACCGACTCCTTCCGGTAGAACGGCAGATGGGGCTCGATCGCCGCGCCCCAATCCTCCTTGAAACGCCCCACCAGGTGGCACACCTCATCACCTCTCCCTCGGCACCGCTCCTCGACGCAGTAGACCTCGCGGCCGTTGCAGAACGAGAGGTATCCGCTCGCAAAGCCCGTCAGGGTCCAGCAGACCGGCTCCTCCGCTCGACCGACGTGCAGGAGGTGTTGCTCGGCTTCGTAAGACTCGCGCCAGATGGTTTGCGCAAAGGGCGTCTCCGATCCTCGTTCCGGGGTGCCCAGCACCACCATGCCGTGGAGCATGTGGAGACGGTCGCCCGCCCAGCGCCACTCCCTCTCGCTCTCCCAAGGGAACTCCGACCGGAGGCTCTCTGCCGTGCGCCAGCCGTGAGCGTAGCCGAAGCGCGTGAGAATGCCGCGGGCCGCCGAGAGCCCCAGGGTCTCGATGAGCTCCTTGCGCAGGAGCCCCAGGGCCACGGCGTCCAGCAAGAGCACCCGCCGGCCCCCGAATCGCATGACGCCCCCCTGGGGCTCGAAAGAGAGAAGTTCCCGAAGGTCCAGGTCTGTGGCCCGCATGACGGCTCCCGATCAAAGTGATATGCGATCATATCAAATTGATCGCGACCGTCCAAGGGGAGAAGCTCTGAAAGCTCACTCCATCGCCCTTTCGAACGCCCTGCAGCCGGGCCTGCATCTTGCATCGGCATCTTGAACGGACTCGCGATTCGCAGGGTAGCGCGGGATGGAATTCCAGGGAGGATCGCCGGTGCCCGTGAAGGGTTGTCGCCTGTTGCGCCAGTTGGGAGAGGACCACGACCGCGCGGTCGCGGCGGGAAGACGCCTGCAGGGGGCGACCGAGGACCCCGCTCCTCTGGGCAAAGCCACCTCTCGTTTCCTGAAGACCTGGCGGGAGGAGATCATCCCCCACTTCCGCAAGGAGGAAGAGGTCCTGCTGCCGGATCTGGCGCAGAAGATCTCCGAGGGGGATGCCGTGATCATGCTGACGCTGACCGACCACATCGTCCTCCGACGCCTCGTGCGCGCGGTGGAGAGGTCGACCGACGACCGCCGGCGCAGCCTCGTGACTGCGCTGATCCGGCGACTCGAAGAACACGTGAGGTTCGAGGAGCAGACCCTCTTCCCCGCGATGGAGCGGGCACTCGGGCGCGCGCGCCTCGCCGAGCTCGAGGGCGAGCTGGCGCTCACCCGGGAGGATTTCGAGATCGGCTCCCGCGGAGTTTCGAGCGAAGCCTACTCGGTCGGGGCGGGCGGGACCACACTTTCTGACTCGTAGACAATCAATGATTGGCAGGCGACATTGATCCGCTAAAGGGGCACAACGATGAGGTATGGAGAGACCGGGTTCAATTTGGAGATTGATCTGTCCAGAGGGAGCGTCGAAAAAGTCGAAACCGACCCGAAGTTGACCGAGCTTTTCTTGGGGGGTCAGGGTACTGCCGACAAGATAATCTGGGATAGGGTTCCTCCCGAAGTCGATGCCTTTTCGCCGGACAATCTGCTGATCTTCAGCACGGGCATCCTGAATGGTACACCCGTTCCCGGCGCCAATCGCACGATTGTCAATACCATCTCTCCCCAGACGAATTTACATGCCCATTCCGTGATGGGCTCCTATTTCGGCGTGGAGCTGAAGCACGCCGGCTACGACAAGATCGTCATTCGCGGCAAGGCCCCCGACCTTGTCTATTTGTGGATCCACAACGACAAGGTGGAGATTCGTGATGCAAGCCACCTCCAGGGGATGGGCTGCCAGGAAACAGCGGCACGGATCAAGAAAGACATGAAGGACGAACAGATCCAGGTGGCCGCCATCGGCCTCGCCGGCGAGAACCGGGTCTACATGGCTTCCATCGAGCACAGCACAGCCAGCGCGGCCCGCGGGGTAGGCCCTGTAATGGGAGACAAGCGGCTGAAGGCGATCGCCGTCCGCGGGACCAAGGACATCAATATCGCCCGACCCGCAGAACTCTTCGAGCTGTGCCTTCCCAAGATGAAGGAGCTGGCCGAGAATTCCGGGGTCGGCGACTGGATGGCGACGGATGAGGACGACAGCTTCCACCACAACAATTTCGCGTGGGGCAATGCGCGTGTGCGGAGAAAGGATTACTGGAGCGACGAGCTTCAGCAGCGGTGGACTGCCTGGAAGTATGACCACATGGACCGCCAAACGGGCTGCTACAACTGTCCGAAGACCTGTCACAACGTGATGTCCTGGCCGGGACAAAAGAGGTTTTCGTATAAGTGCTACGGGAAAGACACCTATCACATGGCGGCCTTCCAAGAGCTCGACTTCAGTTACGAAATCCTGGGCGTCGCTCAGGAGTACGGTCTGGATTCCTACTCGACGCCGCAAGTAATTGCGTTTGCGCTCGAGCTTCTGGAAGCCGGCATACTGACCGACAAAGACTTCCCGGAAATGCCCGAAGACACCAAAGGGAGGTTCTTCTACCTTCTCGAAAAGATCGTGCGGCGTGAGGGGATCGGTGACATCCTCGCGAATGGCGTCTACGCAGCCGCGCGTCAGATCGGCAACGGCGCAGAAGCCTACGATCACAATACGACCAAGAAGTTCGAGCAGGTGCCCATCAAATTGGGGAAGGTGAACCCTCCCTATTTCCTCATGATCGCCACCGGCGAGAAGATGAATATCACTCAGATCGAAGGCTCATTCCCCCAGGACCCGCTCCCGACCCCCGAGGAACGGGAGGCGTTCGTCAACGAGTGGGTGGCAGCACCTGACCAGAGATTTAAGAACTGGTTCTTGGAGTGGGAAAAGCGAGATCGGATATCCGTGGAAGCGTCCTGCGCGATCTCCGATTGGAACGAGGCGATGCACTATATCGATGACGCCATCGGACTCTGCGCGTTTGTTTCATCTTTCAGAGGACAATTCGGAGGGAAGACCGCTTACCACATCCACAACATTCCGCAGTTCATCACCCTTGCAACCGGCCTGGATTTCGACAAAGACAAGCTATGGGAAGTCTTCCAAAGGAATAGAAACCTCGTCAGGGCCATCAACGTAAGAAGGGGCATGAGAAGAGCCGACGAGAGACCTCCGGAAGACCATTGGGCGGTACGGGATCACGAGGCCGAACAGAAGTTGCTCGACGCCTATTACGAGTTCAAGGGTTGGACCCTCGATGGGATTCCGACCAAGGAAACCCTGGAAAAGCTCGGCATGAAGGATGTGAGCGAAGATCTGATCAAGAGAGGCATCTTGGCAGGCAATGAGGGTGCGCCCTCCAAGGGAGCTTCCGCTCAAACCGACAAGAAGAACGAGAAGGGGGCGTCACTGTGATGGACGCGGCAGAGAAGAAGGTCGTCAAGGAAATCAAAGTGGATGTGGACAAGTGTACGGGTTGCAAGACCTGCGAACTGGGCTGCTCGGCCGTCCACGCCGTGCCCAAATACAGCATCGTGAATCCCGCGCGGTCCCGGATCAAGGTGATCATGGACGAGCAGAAGGATGTATATATTCCTATACGCGCCGGTGATTACGCCCAGGCGGAGTGCAACGGAAGAAATCTCTATGTAATCAACGGCAAGGAATACTCCGAGTGCAGCTTCTGCCCCGCATCCTGCCCTTCCAGGGATTCTTTCAAGGAACCCGACTCCGGCCTTCCCCTCAAGTGCGACATGTGCGAAAGCCAGTCGCTGTCAGTGCCCATGTGCGTCCAGGTGTGCCAGCAGGGCGCCCTGACCTACTCGGAGCGGGAAGAGGAAAGACGCGAGCCGCCGGTGGAAGCCCATGGCGAGATGGAGGTCGGGCTCAATTCTCTGGTGCGAAGATACGGTTTGAAGAAGGTGATTGAATCCGTGAGTCGGATTGCAAAGAGCTCACGCTAACGATCCACAAGACCATTGGGGAAGATCGTGGAAACTGTTGCGCCGTTCAAAGAGATCATAGATGAAGTCGAAGGTAGCGGTGGCGACGCCGTCAAACACTGCTACCAGTGCGGAAAATGCGACACGGTTTGCCCCTGGAACAAGGTCCGAACCTTCAGCATGCGCAGGTTGATCCGAGAGGCTTCCTTCGGGTTGACCGAGATAGAGCGGGAAGAGATCTGGCGTTGCACCACCTGCGGCAAGTGCCCTCAGCGGTGCCCCAGGGATGTGAAGCAGATCGACGACATGGTGGCACTGCGCAGGATTGCCACGAGCTACGGTGTTTTCCCCGCCGCCGTGAAACCTGTCCGCGCGGTCAGCGGAAACCTGATGACGGCCGGCAACCCGTTGGGGGAAGAGCGAGAGAAGCGGTCGGACTGGGCAGACGGCCTGTCGGTGAAACCGTTTACGGAGGGGATGGAAATCCTCTATTTCGCCGACTGCTACCTGAGCTATGACCGCAGGCTGCGGAAGGTGGCTGCGGCCACGGTCAAACTTCTTCAGAAGGCCGGCGTCGATTTTGGGATCCTCGGCAGCAGGGAAGTATGCTGCGGAGAGAGCATTCGCAAGGCAGGTGACCAGGAAACGTTCAAGCACCTGGCCAAAGAAAACATAAAGACCTTTGTCGAGAACGGAGTAAAAAAGATTCTCGTCTCCTCCCCACATTGTTACCACACCTTCATGAATGAGTACCAAGAATTCCGGGTGAATTTCGAAGTGGTTTACATATCTGACTATATATTACAGCTCATCCGTGAGGGAAGGCTGCGACTTTCCAAGGATTACGTGAAGAAGGTTACCTATCACGACCCCTGCTACCTGGGGCGGCACAATAGCATGTATGATGAACCGCGAGACGTGTTGAAGAATGTCTCCGGCTTGGAACTGATCGAAATGGCGGATACTCGGGAAGACAGCCTCTGCTGCGGCGGCGGGGGCGGCAGAATCTGGATGGAGACCCCGAAGGCCGAGAGATTTTCAGATCTGAGGCTGGAGCAAGCGCTGGACGTCGGGGCCGAGGTCTTGGTGACTTCCTGTCCCTATTGCATCATGAACTTCGAAGACAGCAAGTTATCTCTACGAGAGGGCCAAGTCCTCGAAATCAAGGACATCACTGAGATCCTACAAGAAGTCATCTAGGTCCTTGGAATCCAATACTTTGGAAGGAAGAACAAAATTGGAAACGGAGCTGCTTGAAGGACTGTTCGTCGACAATTCCGCAGGGGAGGGGCGTGCGGACGTCATGGTCGTCGGGGGCGGAATTAGCGGCATTCAGGCCGCTCTTGACCTTGCCGGCGCAGGCTTCAGGGTTTACCTGATCGACAAGGCGCCGGCCATTGGCGGCAAGATGGCGCAGCTCGACAAGACGTTCCCTACCAACGACTGCTCGATGTGCATCGAGTCTCCTAAATTTATCGAGTGTAGCCGCCACCCAAATATTGAAATACTGACCTACACCGAAGTCGATCGGGTCGAAGGCAAGGCCGGAGATTTCCGGGTAACGCTTACCAAGAAGCCGAGGTACATCGTCGAGAACAAATGTACGGGTTGTGGTGCCTGCGTCGAGTACTGCCCGGCCAAGGTTCCGGATCAGTACAACCAGAACCTGTCGGAGAGCAAGGCGGTTCACATCTATTTTTCACAGGCAGTGCCCCTTGTCACGTACATAGATCCAGCAACCTGTCTCTATCTGAGGGACGAGAAGTGCACCATCTGCATGGGAGTCTGCAAGCACAACGCCATCGACCTCCATCAGAAGGAGGAGCGGCTGACGGTCGAGGTAGGGGCGATCGTCCTGTCCCCCGGTTACGAGATTTTCGATCCGGAGCTGAGGGGCGACTACGGCTACGGAACGATGGAGAACGTCGTTACCAGCCTCGACTTCGAACGTGTGTTGTCCGCCACCGGCCCATTTGACGGCGAGATCCTGCGCCCGTCGGACCGAAAGCACCCCGAGAAGATCGCCTGGATTCAGTGCGTCGGCTCCCGGCAGGTCATTCCGGGGGGGAACAGTTACTGTTCCGGTGTGTGCTGTGCTTACACGCAAAAGCAGGTCATCCTGTCGAAGGACCACTACCCCGATATGGAGGCCACGGTCTTCCATAATGATATTCGGGCTTTCGGCAAGGACTTCGAACGGTTCTACCAAAGGGCGGAGGAGCTTCCCGGCGTACGCTTCATAAGAAGCTATGTTTCTATCGGCAGGGAAGTACCGGAGAGCAAGAACGTCACGATTCGGTACTCCACGACAACCGAAGGAGTGAAGGAGGAAGAGTTCGACCTTGTCGTGCTCTCCGTGGGCTTGAATCCTCCGGGACACGTCCATGAATTGGCGAGTACGTTCGGCATCGAGCTCAATGCGCACGGGTTCTGCAAGACTAACCCTCTGAACCCGATCGAGACTACGCGGCGCGGGATCTTCGTGAGCGGAGCGTTCCAGGGCCCCCTCGACATCCCCGAGTCCGTCGTCACCGCCAGCGGCGCAGACGCCCTGTGCAGCCAGCTTCTCTCGCATCGGAGAGGGCAGCTCGCGAGAGACCGGATCTACCCCGCCGAGAGGGATGTCTCGGAAGAGGACCTCAAGGTCGGGGTGTTCGTCTGCCACTGCGGAGCCAATATCGGGAGAGTGATCGACGTTCCTTCGGTCGTCGAGTATGCGTCGACCTTGGAGAATGTCGTCCACGCGCAGGAGAGCCTTTTCGCGTGTTCTACGGAGAACGCCCAGCAGATCTCGGATGCGATCCGGGAGCGGGGCCTTAACCGGGTGGTGGTGGCTGCCTGCACCCCGCGGACCCATGAACCCCTGTTCCGCGACACCTGCCGCGAGGGGGGAATCAACCAGTACTTCTATGAGATGGCAAATATCCGCGAACATTGTTCTTGGGTGCACTCTCGAGAGAAAGACGAGGCCACCAGGAAGGCAAAGAAGATCGTGCGGATGGCGGTGGCCCGGTCCGCCCTTCTGGAGCCACTGGAGGAGCTCCAGCTGCCGGTGAACAAGGCAGGGTTGGTTGTCGGCGGCGGCCTGGCAGGGATGACCTGTGCCCTGAGCATGGCCAACCAGGGCTTCAAAGTGTATTTGCTGGAGAAGGAGAAGGACCTGGGTGGTACGGCGCGGAGAATTCACTACACCCTCGAAGGGTTGGACGTCCAAGCACACTTGTCCGACCTCGCAGGGCAGGTCTATCGGCACCCGTCGATCCATGTGGCCACGGATGCTTCGATTACAGAGGTTTCCGGCTATGTGGGGAATTTCGTGACCAAGGTCGCCTCGGAGGGCAGGATCAAGGAAATACGCCATGGCGCTGCGGTAATCGCAACGGGGGCAGAGGAATACAGACCCACTGAATATCTCTATGGAGAGGACGACCGGGTCTTGACGCTGCTGGAACTGGAGGAGCAGATCGCCCAAAAGGGAGAGGCGGTGGCCAACTCCCAGAGCCTGGTGATGATCCAGTGCGTGGGTTGCAGACAGCCGGACAGGAACTACTGCAGCCGTGTCTGTTGCAGCCAGTCGGTCAAGAACGCTTTGAAGCTGAAGGAGACCAATCCGGAGCAGGACATTTACATCCTCTATCGCGACATGAGGACCTACGGTTTCAAAGAGGACTACTACCGGGAAGCGTCGGCGCAGCATGTCAAGTTCATCCGTTACGATCCGGACGACAAACTCACCGTGGAGGCGGTCGAAGAGGGTGGCCGACGCAGCATCCGCGTGACCGTGACCGACCAGATCCTGGGCAAGAAGCTCGCGATCGATGCCGATTTGCTGGCACTGGCCGCCGCTGTCGTTCCTTCCGCAAGCAGTCAAGAGGTCGCCCGCTTCTTTAAAGTCGCCTTGAGCCCGGATGGGTTCTTCCAGGAGGCCCACGTCAAACTGAGGCCGGTAGACTTTTCGGCGGACGGCGTCTTCCTGTGCGGAACGGCCCACTACCCGAAGCACATCTCCGAAACGATCAGCCAAGCCTATGGCGCTGCCGGTCGGGCCGTAAACATCCTTTCCAAGGATTCCGTAACGGCTTCCGGCTCGGTCTGTGAAGTCAATGAGAACGAGTGTGTCTCGTGTGGAGCGTGTATTACGGCGTGCGCGTACGGCGCCATCGAGTTCCATGATACGCCGCAGGGCAAGAAGGCCACCGTGAACCCGATTCTCTGCAAGGGAGATGGCCTCTGCAACGCCAAGTGCCCGAGCGGAGCGATCTACTTGAAGCACTTCACGGACGACGAAATTCTCTCTCAAATCGATGCAGCGTAAGCTCGCCTCTCCGGCCCCGAGAGCCGGTTCACGGCTCGGGGCGGCAGGACGAAAAAGGCTTCTGAATAGTCGCTAGGAGAAGGAGTCATTGATGGAAACCGGTTTCGAGTATAAGCCAAACCTCGTCGGCTTCGTTTGCACGTGGTGAGCATACGGGTCTGCGGACCTGGCTGGCGTGTCCAGACTACAATACACAACCGATATTAGCCTGATTCGCGTAATGTGCAGCGGCAGGGTGGACCTGTCGTTCGTGCTGCGGGCGTTCTCGAAGGGAAAAGACGGCGTCTTCATCGGGGGCTGTCATCTCGGCGACTGCCATTACTCCACGGAAGGGAACTACCACGCGCTCCACATGGTGCATCTCTGCAAGAAATTGCTGGAGCACAGCGGCGTGAACCCGGAACGGCTGAGGATCGAGTGGGTCTCGGCCGGAGAAGGAACCCGATTCGCAGAGGCCGTCAACGACTTCAGCAAGAAGGTCAGGACGCTGGGTGCCCTTGGTGCAGGAGAAGGAATAGACGCCGGAAGATTGAAGCTCAAGCTCGAAGCTCTTACCCGGCTCCTTCCCTACATTCGGTTGGTGGAACGCGAGAGGCTGAGGGTACGGTTTGACACGGAAGAAGAGTACGACGAGTTCTTCAACAGTGATGAGGTCAACGCGCTGCTCCGGGAGCTTGTCGTAGATAAATTGGAAGAAAGCCAGATCATGCTGCTCTTGGGAGAGCGCCCCCTCTCGATGGATGAAATGTCGGAGGCGCTGAACCTGACTCCCTCCGAAGTATCGAGACACCTCAGCAGCTCAGCGCGGCAAGGGTTGGTTCGGTACGATGCAGATCAAATGCGTTTTGCTCTCGCCTGAGGCGGACGGTACAGGCTGGCTCCCGGAAAAGAACGAGGTTGGGACGTAGCGATGGATAACGACAGAATTGACCAGATCATCGACAAGTACCAGGGCAAGGCGAGCTCGCTCATTTTGATCTTGATGGAGATCCAACACGTCCATCATTGGCTGCCCAAGGAGGCGCTGGTGAGGGTCAGCGAGAGACTGGACGTCCCCTTGAGCCGGGTGCGCCAGATCGCGAGCTTCTACAAGACATTCAGCCTGGTCCCGACGGGAAGCCATGAGCTTCACGTGTGCACGGGCACTTCCTGCCATCTTCGCGGTTCCCAGCAGGTCCTCGACACGATAGAAGAGCTGCTTGGGATCAAGCCCGGGGAAACAGCAGCGGATTCCAAGTTCAGCCTGGAGACGGTCAACTGCCTCGGCTGTTGCGCTCTGGGCCCGGTCTTGGAGGTCGATGGGGAGCACCACGGCAAGATGGTTCCGGCCAAGACAGCAGACGTGCTCAAGAACGTCGAGTAAGGGAAGATGATGCTGAGGATAGACTCCCCCGAGGCTCTGGAAGAATTTCGCAAGGGAATCCTGACGAAGAGAAACCCGGAGAGACCTTGCATCACGATATGCGACGCGCCCAACTGTCACGCCTTCGGTAAAGGCAAATTGGTCAAGGCCCTCGAGGATGAGCTCAAGGGGCGTGGTCTACAGGATGAAGTCGATGTGCGCAGGACCGGGTGTCTCGGTTTTTGCGAAAAGGGTCCTATCGTTATCATCCAACCCGAACAGATCTGCTATGTTGCGGTGACGGCGGCGGATGCCGCAGACATCATCGCTCGAACGGTAGTGGAGAAGGAGACCATCGTCCGGCTTCTTTTCACTGACGCGAATTCCGGCCAAAAGGCGGCACATCAATACGATATTCCATTTTACAAGAATCAGACACAGTTTCTCATTGGGAACAACGCGAAGATAGATCCAAAGAGCATCGACGACTATCTGGCACTCGGCGGCTATTCTGCTCTCTCCAAGGCGCTCTTCCAGCTGACGCCCCAGCAGGTGCTCGACGAAGTGAAGAAGGCGAACCTGCGCGGCCGCGGGGGCGGCGGATTCCCAGCCGGCAGCAAGTGGGAGACTACCCGGAATGCGCCTGGGGAAGTGAAATACGTGATCGTCAACGGTCACGAGGGCGAGCCCGGGGCATTCATGGATCGAGCCCTCTTCACCGGGAACCCGCATAGCGTTCTGGAGGGCCTGATCATCGGAGCCTATGCGATCGGGGCGCACCAGGGTTTCATCTACACCCGCCACGACAGTCCTCAACTTCTCGACAATCTTACTCTCGCCCTCGAGAAGGCCAGGGAATACGGCTTTCTGGGTGCCAACATCCTCGGCTCCGGCTTCGACTTTGAAGTCGAGGTTCACTTTGACGTGGGGATATTCGTTTCCGGCGAGTCCAGCGCGTTGATGCGGTCCATCGAGGGGAACGTGCCGGAGCCGCGGCCGAAGTATGTCCGCACTTCGGTAAGCGGTATCTGGGATCGACCCAGCAACCTCAACAACGTGGAGACATGGGCGAACGTACCTCTGATCATCCAGAACGGCTCCGCGTGGTATGCCGCGATCGGCACCGAGCGGAGCAAGGGGGTGAAGCTCCTGTCGCTGTCGGGCAGCGTGGCCCATATCGGGGTGGTTGAAGTGCCGATGGGGACCTCGCTCCGGAAGATCGTCTACGACATCGGCGGGGGAGTGCGCAACGGAAAGAAGCTCAAGGCGGTCCACTTTGGGGGGCCCATGGGCGGTTCCATTCCGGAGAGTCTCATCGACGTCCCGTTGGATTTCGACGAGCTGGCGAAGCTTGGCGCCCCGATGGGCGCGGGCGCGATGCTCATCATCGATGAAGATACCTGCATGGTGGAACTGACCCGATTCTTCATGAACTTCCTCACCACGGAGTCGTGCGGCAAGTGCGTCCCCTGCAGGGAGGGTCTTGGGCAGATGCTGGACATTCTAACCGGCATCACCCAGGGCAGAGGGAAAGAGGGTGACATCGAGCTCCTGGAAGAGATTGCGCAGGTGGCGAAAGTGGCTGCGCTCTGCTCCCTGGGGAAGACTGCTTCGGATCCGCTGCTCAGCACCCTTCGCTATTTTAGGAACGAGTATGAGGCACACATTCAAGAGAAGAGATGTCCTACGGGTTCCTGCAAGGGGCTGAGGTAGCGGCGGCAGACTCAGGCCGGAGCAACACGGGATCCTTTTTTTCAATTCGTCAGAGAGAGTAGCAAAGATGACGCAAGTCCTTTTGCAAATAGATGGAAGAGATGTGGAAGCGACGGAAGGAATGACCATTCTGGAGGCGGCTCAAAGTGTGGGCATATCGATTCCCACGCTCTGTCACCACCAGAAATTGGAACCCTATGGGGGGTGCCGAGTCTGCACGGTTGAGGTCGCTGCTCGAGGCAGAACAAATTTCGTGGCTGCGTGTCTCTACCCGGTAGAGAAAAATCTCACCGTGACGACGAGGTCGGAAAAGATCGACAGCATCCGCAAGATTCTTCTAGAGATGATGATGGCCCATGCTCCAGATTCTCCGGAATTGGCGCAACTGGCACAAGAGTATGGTGCAGACAAGTCACGCCTGAAGAAGAAGGCGTCGTTCTGCATTCTCTGCGGTCTCTGTATCCGGTACTGTAACGAGGTAAAGAGGAAGAACGCGATTGGATTCGTCGATAGAGGGGTGAGGCGAGAAATTAGCTTTGTTCCGGAGGTAGCTTCAAAGGAATGCTGGAACTGCAAGGAATGCTTTCCTCTCTGTCCAACATCGGCACTTCAAGCGAGTTATTTCTTGATGGAGGCGCGTGAATTACACCCTGCTTCTTCGGCAGGCAAGGTGAACGAGTAGACCTTGGGTTTCTTTGGCCTCTTGGACACCGGGGGCCGCGGTCCGACGCCCCAGACCTCCGCCGGTTGACGAGGCTCGAGTCTTCCGGTAGACGCAGCTGCATATCCTCCAGTTCCCAGAGATCACGGACGGCCTTGGATTTTTCACGAAATTGGGCGCGTCTTCACGGCCTGAAGATGCCGACATTCGAAGAGGGCAAACAGATGAATGAGACAGCGAACGCCACCCGCGAGGTGTTGACCGACTGCACGCTGTGCTACCACAGCTGTGGTACACGGGTGACGGTGGAGGACGGTCGGGCCGTGAAGGTGGAGGGGCTCGAGTCCCACCCCCTCAATCACGGGAAGCTCTGCCCCAAGGGCGAGGCGATGCTCGGCGCGGTCTACAACCCGGACCGCATCAAGACTCCCCTCAAGCGTGTCGGGGACAAGTTCGAGGCGATCTCCTGGGACCAGGCACTCGACGAGATCGCGGCCAAGCTCAATCAGCTCAAACGCGACTACGGGCCCGAGGTGCTGGGGGTATTCAGCGGCTCCATCGGCGTCGAGAATCTGGAGATGGCGGGGCTCACCCAGCGCTTCAAGGCAGCCTTCGGCTCCCCGAACTTCTTTTCGGTGGAGAGCGTGTGCTATCGGATGCGGATCCGCACACGGCAGATCACGTTCGGGAAGTACCCGACCGAAGAGCTCGACTCGAACCTCTACATCCTCTGGGGCCACAACCCCGACGCGAGCGACTTCCCCCTGAGGCTCGCGATGGAGGAGAACCTGGCCAAGGGTGCGAAGCTCGTGGTGATCGACCCCAAGCGCATTCCGCTTGCCGACAACGCGGACATGTACCTGCAGGTCCGGCCCGGTACCGACGGGGCGTTGGCTCTCGCGATGACCCACGTGATCATCACCGAAGACCTCTACGACGCCGCGTTCGTGGAAGCTCACACCCTCGGCTTCGACAAGCTCGTGGAGCACGTGAAGCCCTTCACCCCCGAGTGGGCCGAGGAGATCACGTGGGTACCGGCGGACCAGATCCGCGCCGTCGCGCGGCTCTTCGCCGCCACC
>CAZYJP010000004.1:4274-25179 GCA_964647795.1 uncultured Thermodesulfobacteriota bacterium | reverse complement strand
AGTCCCCGCGGAGTATCTGGAACGTGGTCGTGAGCTTGTCCGCGGTGCCGGCGAAGCGGGTGCTCACCTGCGGCGTGATCGCGCCCGCGTCCCGCATGTCGGCCACCGTGCCCTCGATGGTCTCCATGGCGGATTCCAGGGGTACCTGCTCCGGCGGGATGATCTGGAGTGCGATCGTCCGCTGGCGTTCCACCCGGTTGATCTGCTCCGGGCCGGAGGTGAGCAGCACCTGGGCCACGCTCCCTAGGGTGACGGTCTCCCCGGCGGGGCTTCGGAGGAGCAGGGTTTCCAGGTCCTGGAGCCGATTCACCGAGGTGGCGTGTCCCGTTACGGTGAGATCGACCTCGGTGCCGTCGACCAGGACATCTGATGCCTTGGCTCCGTCGAGGAGGGCGTCGACGATGATCCCGAGCTCGCGGGCGGTGAAGCCCAACTCCGCCAGCCGCACCCGGTCGGGGATCACCTGGACCTCGGGGTTGCCCAGATCGAGGCTCGGGATGGGGCGGATCTGGGACCCGGGGATGGCCCGGGTGACGGCCCCGAAGGCGGCGGCTCCCGCCTGCACCAGGTTCTCCAGGTCGTCCCCGGAGAGCTCCAAGTCCACGCTCCGGCCTGCGGTGAGGCCCCGGGCGAAGAGGCTCGTTTGCCGCACCACGGCGATCATGCCGGGCACCTTTCGCAGCTCTTGCTGCATCACCGGTACCAGTTCCCGCACCCGTTGGGGATCTTGAGTGCTCGCCCCCATGAAGATCTGGCGGCCCCGGGCGACGTAGAAGAAGTGGCGGATGGCCGGCCCGGGGAGGTCCGGGTGGTCGCGCTCCGCCTCCCAGAGCGGCGCGAAGGCCGCCTCCAGGGATTTGCCGATCTCCTCGAATTCCTGGACGTTGTACCCCGGTGGGGGCAGCAGGATCCCGATCACCAGGTTGCGGTTCCCCTCGGGGAGGTACTCGGCCTTCGGGGCGAGCTGCCACGCCATGAGGAGGCTTGCGGACGTGAGAACCACCACGGTGAGTGCCTTCCACACGACGCGGCCGCAGAGGAAGTAGAGCAGGCCGGCCAGGAAATCGTTGACCCTTCCCACAAGGGGAAGGAGCCCGAAGAGGGCGCGGGGCCCGTAGCGGCTGTCCTGGTCGTCCACGGCGTGCAGCAGCCGCACCGAAGCGGCCGGGATCACCGTGACCGAGACCACCAGCGACAGGCCCACCGCCGCGGTGATGGCGATGGCGATGTCGCGGAAGAGCTGGCCGGTCTCCTCCTGGATGAAGAGGATCGGGAGAAAGACCGCCATCGTGGTCAGCGTGCTGGCGAGGACCGCGCCCCAGACCTCCCGTGTGCCGGTGACCGCGGCCCTGCCCCGGGGCTCCCCGAGTTGCATGTGCCGGTAGATGTTCTCGAGCACCACGATGCCGTTGTCCACCACCATGCCCACGGCGAAGGCCATGCCCGCGAGGCTGATGACGTTGAGCGACCGCCCGGTCCCCAGCATGACGATGAAGGTGCCGATCACGCTCACCGGGATCGTCAGCGCGATGATGAGGGTCGGGGAGAAGGCCCGGAGGAAGATCAGGAGCACGAGGACCGCGAGGCCGCCGCCGACGTAGAGATTGGTGACGACGAGATCGATTGCCGACTCGATGTACTCGGTCTCGTCGTAGACCTGCTCCATCTCGAGCCCTTCGGCAGGGAGGGGGCCCGCGTTGAGCTCGGCCACGGCCTCCCGGATCCCCTCCATGACCTCCAGGACGTTGGCGCCCGACTCCCGCAGCGCATTGGCCACCAGGCACGCCTCCCCCTTCTGGCGGACGGCCGCGACGGGCTTCTGATAACCGACCTGTGCCCGGGCGACGTCGCCGACGAAGATGCGGCTGCCCGAGGGAGTCATCAGCACGACCGACTCGACGGCCTCGGGGGTGTTGAGCTCGCCAAGGACCCGGACGAGATAGCGGCGCTTGCCCTCGTCGTAGGTGCCCGCGGTGATGTTGACGTTCTCCCGGTCCAGGGCCTGGATGAGGCTCGGCAGCGTGAGCCCCAGGGCCGCCAGACGGGCCGGGTCGACCACCAGTTGGAGCTCCATCTCCCGACCGCCGAAGACGTTGGCCTGGGCCACGCCGGGCACGCGCTCCAGCCGAGCCTTCACCACGTCCTCGGCATAGGTCTGGTAGGTGCGGATGTCTCGCTCGTTGCCGGGGCGCGCCTTGAGCACGAACCAGGCGACGGGGGTGTCACCCGTGTTGACCGTGGTGAGGACCGGCCGCTCGGCGTCCAGCGGGACGTTGCGTACCTGGTTGAGGCGGTTGGAGACCTTGAGCAGGGCGGCGTCCATGTCCTCGTCCGTGCGGAAGGTGAGGATCACCGTCCCTTGGGAGTCGGCGCTCTCGCTCTTCATCTCTACGACGCCTTGGACGCTCTTGAGCTGGTCCTCCTGGCGGCGGACGATCTCGCGCTCCACTTCCTGGGGGCTCGCCCCGGCCCAGCGGGTCGTAACCGTGATTTCGGGCTGGGCTACCTCCGGGGCGAGCTGAACCGGGATCGCCCGCAGGGAGAGGGTGCCGAAGAGTGCCACGAGGATGACGCCGACGGCGATCGTGGTGCCGCGAGAGACGCTGGTTTCGATGAGCGGCATGGGGGGGCCGAGCCTTTCTTATTTCCCGTGCCGGAGCACGTCGTACACGACCTCCAGGACGAGGCGCTCGGCGCCCCGCAGCACCTCCAGCGGGCCGGTGTCCCCGGGCTGGCGAAGGCCCACCCGGTAGGTGAGGTCGAACAGCTCCTCGACCGGTTCTCCGTCCACCGAGACGATCACGTCTCCGGGCTCGACTCCGGCTTTTTCCGCCGGGCTGCCGGGCACCACCCCCCGGACCCGCACCCCGCCTCCCTCGGCGCTCTCGGTCTGGACGCCGAGCATGACCCGGCTCCCCTCCAGGTCCTCGTACCCCGTGGCCCAGTACACGTCGACGGCCCGGAAGGGCATCTGGGGCAGGTCGACGTCCATGAAGCGGGCGCGCTTGTCCTCGGGGATCTCCACCGCGTAGGAGTCCACGATGACGTAGGGCAGGGGCAGCCGTCGAAAGAGCCGCCGGGGAATGCCGAAGCCGTGGCGCACGTGGTTGCTTCCGGCGAGGATGAGGAGCCGGTTGTCCTTCCCCTCCCCGGCCAGGTACTCGGCCGCGGTCTGGGCCATGGTTTCGTCCCAGAGCACCTGGACCCGCAGGAAGCCATCCCGGATGTTGGTCCCGGCCTCGTGGCCCTGGAACATCCCGTCCATGAAGGCGAGGTAGTACGGGTCCTCGAAGGAGAGCTCGGGCAGGCGCTCCCGAAGCTCGGGATCGAGCTCCTCGGGGGGGGCGCCTGCGAGCGCCCTGCGCATCGCCCTCTCTGCATTGAGCGCCAGCACCGGGACGCCGTGCTCCCGAGCGAAGGTCAGGATCTCACGGTAGTAGGGGTAGGAGGAGGGGGCCCAGTTCTCCTGCCACAGCCTCAGGAACTCCTTTTCCTCCATCTCGCCCCGCAGCCAGCGGTCCACCTCGCCCTGGTAGGGCCGCTGGAGCATCTCGAGCCCCAGGGCGATCCGGCCCGGGAACCGGGCCGCCAGATCCTCCAGGATGGCGAGCTGGACGGCGTGGGAGTCCACGCTGTCGTGCGTCTCGCCCACGTACACCACGGGGAAAGCAGCCAGGTACTCTCCCAGCTCGTCCCGGGTCAGCAGGCGGCCGGTGGCCGTGTGGAGTATCTGACCCTTCTCCAGGGACGCCGGGTCCCGGTAGGGGGAGTCGACCCGCATCTCGGTCAAGGGTGCGGCACACCCCGCCGGGAGAAGGGCGGCCACGAGGAGGCCGGCGAGGGTGAAGGGTGCAAGGCGCATGACAGGCCTCCGGTCACGGGGACTCTCGCCGGCCTCGGGCGAGAATCCACAGGCCGATGAGAAAGAGGGGGATTCCCAGGGCCTGACTCGTGGTGAGTGGGCCCAGGGCGCCGCGGGGGTCGTCCCGGAAGAGCTCGATGACGAACCGCGCGGCCGGTTCCAGGACGAGGTAGAGGCCAAAGATCTGGCCCTCGAACCGCTGGCGCGGTCTCGCGACCCAGTACAGACCGGCGAAGATGGCGAAGTTTGCTGCGGCGCTGTACAGCTGGGTGGGGTGCATCGCCACGTCCAGAGGCGCGAGGCCCCGTGGATCGCTGAAGGTCACGGCCCAGGGCAGTCCGCACGGGGCGCCGTAACAACAGCCGGCGAAGAAACACCCGATTCGGCCGAAGGTCTGGCCCAGGGCCACGGCGGGGGCGACGACGTCTCCGGTGGTCCACAGGGGAAGACTCTTGGCCTTGACATACCAAAGGGCCGCCAGGGCCGCGCCGACGAAACCCCCGTAGAAGACCAGCCCTCCCTTCCAGAGCGCCAGGATTTCCAAGGGGTTTCGCAGGAAGTGCTCCCATTCCAGGAGCACGTAGAACAGTCGAGACCCCGCCAGGGCGCCGATGATCACCAGGAAGCCCAGGTCCTGGAGTTGCCTCGGGTCGAGCCCTCGGCGACGGGCCTCGCGCCCCACCAGCCAGAGCGCGGCCAGGAACCCCGCCGCGATGAGCAACCCGTAAGCATAGACGGTGAGGCGTCCGTACTGGAAGAGGATGGGGTACATGGGCTCCCGAGGTGAGGGGGTGGAGGGTGGCCAGTGACCCGTTTCCGATCACCGAACGCGGATCCCGGATGACCGGTGACGGTTCACTCGTCCCGCGTCACCTTCTTGGCGAAGAGCTCCTCCAGGATCAGGACGGTCACGCCGACGGTGATCGCGGCATCGGCGACGTTGAAGGCGGGCCAGTGGTGAGTCCGCCAGAAGACGTCGAGGAAGTCCACCACCTCTCCCCACCGCACGCGGTCGACGAGGTTCCCTGTGGCCCCTCCGAAGACCAGGGCCAGGGCGCCCAGTGCCCAGGGGCGCCCCGGAGGCAGGCGCCTCGCCACCCAGGCGATGACCACCAGGGCCACCGCCGTGACCGCGAGGAAGAACGGAACCCGGAAGGCCGCCGCCTGTCCTGCGAAGAGGCCGAAGGCCGCCCCCGGGTTGCGAAGATAAGTGAGATGGAAGAGCCCCGGGATCACGGGCACGCTTTCGTACAGTGCAAAGGAAGAGACCACCCACGCCTTGGTGGCCTGATCCAGAAGGAACACGGCCGCGGCTGTGCCCAAGAAACCCCCGAGCCGGCCTCTCACCCCTGGGCTCCAGCGTCGGCCAGATGGCGGACACAGCGCCCGCACGCCTCCGGGTGGCCGGCGTCCTCCCCGACAGTGACCGAGTAGTTCCAGCACCGCTGGCACTTCACTCCCTCGGCCCGGACCACGTCTACGCCCACCCCGGGGAGGTCGGAATCGCGGAAGGCCCCCCCCGGCCCCTCGATCAGGTCCACCTGGCTGACGATGAACAGGAAGGGCAGCTCCGCGGCGTAGGGTGCAAGGAAGTCCTCCCAACGGTGGTCGACGTGGAGAATCGCCTTGGCGTCGAGGGAGTGCCCGATCTGCTTTGCGGCCCGGGCCTCCTCGGCCCCCTTGGTTACCAGGCTTCGCAAGGCACGCAGCTTCTCCCAGCGGCCGGCGAGCTCGTCGTCCACTGCCTCGGAAACTACTTCGGGCAGAAACTCGGCGTGAACGCTGCCCGAGGTCCCGGGGATGTGTCGCCACACCTCCTCGGCGGTGAAGGCGAGCACCGGCGCCATGAGCCGCGTCATCTTGTGGAGGATCTCGTAGAGCACCGTCTGGGCGGCCCTGCGGCCCGGGCTGGCGGCAGGGTAGGTGTAGAGGCGGTCTTTCAGGATGTCGAGATAGAACGCCGAGAGGTCCACGGCGCAGAAGTTGTGGAGCCGGTGGAAGAGCAGGTGGAATTCATACTCCTCGTAGGCCCGGCGGCACCTCTCGATCAGCCGGTTCAGGCGGTCGAGGGCGTACCGGCCGATCTCCCAGAGGTCTTCCTTCGGCACCGCGTCCACGGCCGGGTCGAAGTCGGCGAGGTTCCCCAGAAGGAAGCGGCTGGTGTTGCGGATGCGGCGGTAGGCCTCCACGAGCCTCCTGAGGATTTCATCGGAGATGCGGATGTCGTCGCGGTAGTCCTCGGCGGCCACCCACAGTCGCAGGATCTCGGCTCCGTACTTCTGGATGACCTGTTCCGGGCTGATGACGTTGCCTTGGCTCTTGGACATCTTCTTGCCCTGGCCGTCCACGACGAAGCCGTGGGTGAGCACCGCCCGGTAGGGCGCGGCCCCCCGGGTGCCCACCGCCGCCAGGAGGCTCGAATGAAACCAGCCGCGGTGCTGATCCGATCCCTCCAGGTACAGGTCGGCGGGACTGCCCAGCTCGGGCCGGCGTTCGCACACCGCTGCGAAGGAAACCCCGGAGTCGAACCAGACGTCGAGGATGTCTTCTTCCTTCTCCAAGTCAGCGCTGCCGCACCCCGGGCAGGAGGCCCCCGCAGGGAGAAAGTCGGAGAGCGGCCGCTCGAACCAAGAGTCGGCCCCTTCCTGCTCGAAACGTGCCGCGGCTGCCTCGGCCAGGACACGCCCCATGTAGACGTCGCCACACTGGGCGCAGTGGGCTGCCACGATCGGCACGCCCCAGGCGCGCTGGCGCGAAATGCACCAGTCCGGGCGGTCCCGGATCATGTTGTGGATCCGGTCCCGGCCCCACTCGGGGATCCACTGCACCCGCTCGATCTCGCTCAGGGTCTTCTTGCGCAGGCCCGTCTGGTCCATGGACACGAACCACTGACGGGTGGAGCGGAAGATCACGGGCTTCTTGCACCGCCAGCAGTGGGGGTAGGAGTGGGTGCAGGTCTCCTCATGTAGGAGGGCCCCGGCGTCCGCCAAGGCCCGGTTGACCTCCGGATTTGCCGCGAAGACCTCCTGGCCCGCGAATCGGCCCACGTCCGCCGTGAAGCGGCCCCCGTCGTCCACCGGGGCGTAGGCGTCGAGGCCGTAGAGCCGGCCCACCTCGAAGTCGTCCTGGCCGTGGCCGGGAGCGGTGTGCACCACGCCCGTGCCCGCATCGAGAGTGACGTGGTCCCCCAGCACGATGAGGCTGGGGCGGTCGTACAGGGGGTGACGGGTCCTCCGGCGCTCCATGGCCCGGGGATCGACGGTGGCGAGCTCGGTCCACCCCGTGATCCCCGCCGCCTCCAGGACAGCGGGCGCCAGCCGCCGGGCGAGCACCAGCACCTCGCCCGAACCCGCCGGCGCTTCGTACGCTGCGTACTCGAACCCGGGGTTGAGGGCGACGGCCAGGTTTGCCGGAATCGTCCAGGGGGTGGTGGTCCAGATGACGAGACTCACCCTCTTCCCGGCGAGCTCCGGTGCCAGGGCCGAGGGATCGTCGAGCAGGGGGAACTTCACGTAGATGCTGGGGCTCTTCTTCTCCGCGTACTCCACCTCGGCTTCTGCAAGAGCGGTGCGGCACGAGGTGCACCAGTACACGGGTTTCTTCCCCAGGTAGACCGCACCCGTTTCCATCAGGCGGCCCAACTCCCGCACGATCTGGGCCTCGTAGGCGTAGCTCATGGTCAGGTAGGGGTCGTCCCAGTCGCCAAAGACCCCGAGACGCTTGAACTCCCCGCGCTGCACGTCCACGAACCGCTCGGCGTAGGCACGGCACCGGCGGCGCACCTCGGCCTTGGAAAGACGCTCCTTCTCCTCGCCCAGTTCCTTGTCCACCTGGTGCTCGATGGGGAGGCCGTGGCAGTCCCAGCCCGGCACGTAGGGAGACCGGTATCCCATCATGGTCCGGGACTTCACCACCAAGTCCTTGAGGATCTTGTTCAGCGCGGTCCCCATGTGGATGTGGCCGTTCGCGTAGGGCGGGCCGTCGTGGAGGATGAAGGGCGCCTTGTCCCGGCGGCTTGCCTGGATGGCGGCGTAGACCCCCTCTTCGTCCCACCGCCGGAGCGCCTCAGGCTCTCGCTTGGTGAGATCGGCTTTCATGGGGAAGTCGGTCGTGGGGAGGTTGAGGGTTTCCTTGTAGTCCATGGACTCCTTCCCGATCATCGCTCTCAAAAAGCGACAGAGGCGGAGAATAAAGGCGGTAACTTAGCAGCAAGAGGGCGCTGAAGGTCAAGCCCGGATTCGCCGGCTACGGCGTGGGACCCGTTGGACGGGTCTGACAGGTCAGTCGGGTCCGCCCTGTTCCTCGTTGCAGACGGCTCGCAGACGGCGGATCGCGCCGCTGTAACTGCCGCTTCCGAACACGTACGAGCCCGCGACGAAGGCGTCCGCCCCCGCCTGGAAGCACGGTCCGAGGGTTTCGTCGGTGATACCCCCGTCCACCTCCAGGATCGTTTCCAGGGCCCGTTCGCGGATCGCGGCCCGGAGCGCGGCGATCTTCGGGACGACCAGGGGAAGGAAGTCCTGGCCCCCGAACCCGGGATTTACGCTCATCACGAGCACCAGGTCCGCCAGTTCCAACACGTGTTCCACGGCGCTCACCGGCGTCGCCGGGTTCAGGGATACCCCGGCCCGGAGCCCGAGGGACCGGATCTGTTGGAGGTTCCGGTGCAGGTGAGGGCAGGCCTCGGCGTGGACGGTGAGGAGGTCGGCGCCTGCTTCGGCGAACGCCTCCGCGTAGCGCTCGGGCTCGGCAATCATGAGGTGCACGTCCAACGGTTTCTGCGTGGCGCGGCGTACGGCCTTCAGAACCACGGGGCCGATCGTGAGGTTGGGTACGAACCGGCCGTCCATGACGTCGACGTGGATCCAGTCGGCGCCTGCCGTGTCCACGGCCCCCACCTCCTCGGCGAGGCGGCCGAAGTCGGCGGACAGGATGCTCGGGGCGATGATGGGCATGGGATCTCCTGTGTCGAGGTCAACGGAGAGCGGGGAGCATAGCGCATGGAGGAGGACCTGGGGCCGAAAAACCCCAGGCCGGAAACTTGGAAGCCGTCCGCCTGGGTTGTTGTCGGTCAGGGATCGGCCGCGACTTCCCGGCCGTCCAAGCGCAAACGGACCTGCTCTCCCGGCCGCAAAGGGATCGAGCGGCGGAACGTCTGCCCGCCGTCGAGCCATTCGTCCGCCGCCACCCAGGTGCTGGTGCCGCTGTCCACCAGTACTTCCAGCCGGTGGCGAGAGAAACCCGGGGGCATGGTGCGCGAGACCCACACGGTTCGTTGGGGAATCCCCGCAGTGGCTGCCCCGGCCACGGAGAGGATCACCGCGGCTCCTCGCGGAACCGGGAAGCCACCCAAGGGTTCCTGGGACACCACCCGGCCAACGGGAGTGGCGCCTTGGTCAGAGACCTCCTGAATGCGCTCGAGCCGAAGCCCCAGCCGATCGAGCACGGAGAGGGCATCCTCCAGGGTACTGCCCTCCAGGCGGGGCATGCGGAGAACCACTGGGGGGGGGCCGGAGCTCACGATCAACGGGACGCGAGATTCCCGGGGCAATGGGCGGCCGGGGTCTGCGCCCTGGGCCACCACCTGTCCCACGGGGCCCCGCGCGAGCCGGAGCGCCAGCTCGGGCTTGAGTCCTGCTTCCTCCAGGAGGATCCGGGCGTCTTCCAGAGGGAGCCCCCGGACATCGGGCACCGGATGACGCTCCGGCCCGCGGCTGAGCACGACTCCCACCCCCCGCCCGGCTTTCACGACCCGACCGGGCTCGGGCTTCTGGCGGACGATCTGGTCCTCGGGCACTTCGTCCGAGTAGACGAAACCGCGAACCTGGAGGTCCAGTTTGGCGGGGGCCAGCACGTCCAGGGCTCCGGAGAGCGTGAGCCCGGTTACCGGCGGGACCGCCACCTCGGGCGCCTTCTCCACCACCAGGGAGACCGCCAAGTACGCCCCCAGGAGGGCGACTCCGGCGGCCAGCGCGGCGTACAGCAGCCCCAATGCCAGCCGCCTCACCCCAGGTCGCTCCTCCGCAGGCGGGCGGCAAAGAAACCGTCCACCGCGGCCGCCCCCTCCCCCGTCTGGGGTTCCGGGTAGGTGCGCAGGTACCCCTCAGGGGAGAGAAGACCGTCCCACCGCGCCCCGCCCGCGGGGGGCTGCTCGGGACGGAAGTCCTTCCGGCGGGCCAGGAAAGCGCCGATCACATCCTCGTTTTCCGCTCGAAGGGTGGTGCAGGTGGCGTAAACGAGCACGCCGCCCGGGCGGACGGCGCCGGCCAGGTTCTCCAAGAAGGAGATTTGAAGCGGCGGAAATTCGCCTAGGCTCTCCGGCGTGCGGCGCCACTTGGCTTCCGGGTTTCGGGACAAGACCCCGAGCCCGGAGCAAGGGGCATCCACGAGGACCGCGTCATAGGGTTCGGCCGTCCGGTAGGCGCGCGCGTCGGCGACCTCGGCGGCTACGCCTGCGGACCCGACTTGCCGGGCAAGCTCGTCGACCTGTTTCGCCCGGTGGGGGTGAAGTTCCAGGGCCGTGACCTGGGCGCCCCGGCCCGCCAGCGCGGCCAGATGGGTCGCCTTGAGGCCTGGCGCTGCGCAGGCGTCGAGCATCCTCCAGCCCGGCTGAGGAGCCAGTAGGTGGGACACCAGTTGGCTTGCCTGGTCCTGGACTACGGCGGTTCCCTGGGCCACCGGCGGCAGAGCCCGGGGATCCCCGCCATGCGGCAGCCACACCGCTTCCGGAGAGAACGCACCGGGTTGCGCGGCTATGCCTGCCTCCCGCAGCCGGGCGACGGTCTCGTCCCTGGAGGCTCGACCGGTGTCGACCCGGAGCCAGAGGGGTGGAACCCTGGATGCCCCCCGGCACAGTGCCTCGGCTCCATCGAGGCCCTGCTCGGAGACCCAGGCCTCAACCAGCCAGAGCGGACAGCCGAAAAGGAGGGCGAGCCGGGCCGCCGGGTCCCCCGGGAGCTCGAGGTCCGGGCCCAGGACGGCGACCTTCCGCAAGACCGCGTTCACGAACCCGACGGCGTAGCCGTGGCCCGAGCGTCGGGTCAGTTCCACGGACTCGTTCACCGCCGCCCGGTCCGGCACCCGATCGAGGAAGAGGAGCTGATACGTGCCGAGCCGCAGGATCTGCAGGAGGCTCGGGTGCATCCGCTGCAGGGGTCGCGCCGAGGCGCGGGCCAGGTAGGCATCGAGGCGGTTGCGCCACCGCAGCACGCCATAGACGAGGTGGGTCACCAGCGCCCGGTCCCGGGGGGGAACGCCTCGGTGGCGCGTGAGGAGCCCGTCGAGCACGGCGTCGGCGAACGCGTCCCGCCTCTCGATGGTGTCCAGCGCTTGCAGGGCCAAATGTCTGGGACGGGGCGGACGGTTCACGAAGGAGCCTCCAAAGAAGGACGTATGATACCGTCAGAGGGAGCCGAAGTCAAAACGGGGAGCGAACAAACTGCCCGGTACACAAACAGGCTGTGAACGCCTCGTCCTGTTTGTGCCTCGAGCTGGTCAAGCCGGAAGGCGAGCACAAGAATAGGACGGCAAGTCGCTTTTCCAAGAAAGTCTTGGCACAAAATACTGTTCTTATCAGAATGTTGGCGCTTGCTACGAGTTATATCAAGTTCCATCGTAGGCTTATTCTGATTCTGTTGCGTGCATTCGGTGCTGTGAATGCAGATTCGTCAGATTTTCCCTGTTGGGATCGCCCTCGAAGTGATAAAGTCCGGCTGCCCGATCCGGAAACGGCGAGGCCGGCGAACCCCGGTCGGGAGGTGAAGCCATGCGGGTTGAGCTCGGTTACAAATTTATTGTCGGATTCATCGTGGTGATCGGTCTCACCGTGCTGGTCCCCTATGGGGTGTCGTACCTCGAGCTGCCGGACTGGGCCCGGGGCGTGATCCCCCCGTTGGCAGCCATCGCCGTGGGTCTGACCATCGGCAGCCTCTTTTCCCGGCGGCTCACCCGGGGCGTAGGGGAGTTGCTGCGCTCCACGCGGGCGATCGCCGAGGGCGACCTTCGACAGGCCGTGGACCTGGGCCGACGGCCTGCCCCCGACGAGTTGGACGACCTGGCAGCTGCGGTCAACGGGATGCTCACCAACCTGCGCCAGATGGTGGCACAGGTGCTGCGGACATCGCCGGACGTGGCGTCCGCCGCCCAGAACCTCTCTGCGACAGCAGAGGAGATCAACGTCCGATCCGAGGAGATCTCGGTGACGATGGATGAGATGGTGCGTAGCGTGGAACGGCAAAAGGGAGGCGTGGAAAGGATGGTCGAGCTGTTCGGCGACGTGGACCGTGGTCTCGAGCAGATTGCGGCCACTTGTCGCGAGACGGCAGCGTCGGCCCGTGAGGCGGAGGACAAGGCCCAGGGCGGGTGCAAGACCGCCCGGGAGGCCTTTGAGCGTCTGGATGCCGTTCTCCGGTCGCTGGAGGACTCTGCCCGAGTGTTCGTGGCGTTCTCGGAGCGACTCCAGCAGATCCACCGCTTCGCGGAGGTGATCATGAATTTGAGCCGCCAGACCAACCTGCTGGCCCTCAATGCGGCCATCGAAGCGTCCAAGGCCGGAGACGAGGGCAAGGGCTTCGGAGTGGTGGCTAGCGAGATCCGAAAGCTCGCCGACAATGCCGAGCGCAACGCCGATCAGATCGCCGCTGTGCTGACGGAGGTCGGCGCAGAGAGCAGCAAGGTCCGGGCCCGCATGGAGGCGACTGGCCGTCAGGTGTCGGAAGGGCGCGAGGGGCTCTCGAGGGCGGGAGGGGCCCTGGAGGAGATCACCGGGCTCGTCTCGGACAACACCCGGCGCATGGAGGAGATCTTGCGCCTTACCGGGGAGCAGGTGGAGGGGGGGCGGAAATTCGCCGCCTTCGTCCGGGAAGTGGAGGCCGTGACCGAGTCCAATGCCTCGGCCGCCGCGGAAGTGTCGACCACCCTCGGGCGCCAGACCGCGGCCACCGAAGGAATGGCCGAGGCCGCCATTCGCCTGAGCCAGATGGCCGAGGAGCTCAACCGCCGGGTGGAACGCTTTCAGGTGCCGGTGGAGGGGTAGTGGACCGGCCGATCCGGCCCTACCTCATGGTGGGGGTTGATGGCGAGATGTTTGGTCTCGACGTGGGCCGGGTGCGGACGGTGCTGGAGTATCGCGAGCCGATTCCGCTGCCCGGGCGGCCGCTGCCGCTCTTGGGTGCCCTCAATCACCACGGGGACCTTCTGCCCCTGGCTCCGCTGGCGACGCTCCTGGGTCGGGTCTTCACGCTCGACCCGCTGCGGTCGGTGATCGTGGTGGTGGGCTGGGAGGACTCGCTGCTGGGGCTCGTGGTGGAGACGGCAGAGGGGCTCGTTTCCCCTTCGGAGGGCACCCGTCTCACCCACGTGCTGGGCCGCTGGGATGGGCCGTATCTGGAGCACACCCTCGAGACCGAGGGGCGGAGGATCCACGTGCTGGACCTGGACACCCTTCTGGCCGACCTGGCCGGAGGACTGTGAGGTGCAGGCCCGGCGGCGCCGGGGGCGTGTGCTGGTGGTTGACGACGCTCCGTTCATGCGGCGTACGATCCGGGACATCCTGGAGGCGGTCGGCCACGAGGTGGTGGCCGAAGCCGCCGACGGGGACGAGGGGTTGGAGCTCTACGAGCGCCACCGTCCCGATGTGGTGACCCTCGACCTGAACATGCCCCGGCGCGACGGCATCGAGACCCTTCGGGAACTGCGCACCCGCCACCCGGCCGCTGTGGTGGTCGTTTGCTCGTCGGTGAGGGCTGAGGCCGCCATCCGGGAGGCCCTCCGACTCGGCGCCCGCGACTACGTGCTCAAGCCGGTGAGCGTAGGAAAGCTTCGGGAGGTGGTAGCCAAGGCTTTGGACGGGGGGGGAGGGCTTGTCTCCGCCCGCCGACCGGCCCCCTGAAACTCGGCATCCCCCAGAGTGTCGCGCCGTGGACATGGAACGTTACCGATCGCTCTTCCTCGAAGAGAGCCTGAAACACCTCCAGGTCGTGGAGGCTCGGGTCCTGTCACCCGCCGACCTGGACCAGCAGGCGCTGGACGAGATCTTCCGAGAGGTGCACAGTCTCAAGGGGATGGCTGCAACCATGGGCTATGCCTCCATGGCAGAGCTCTCCCACGGCGTCGAGGACTTCCTGGACCGCTGGCGCCGCGGCGGGACGGGCCTTCCGGGGGGGGCTCGCGACCTGTGCCTGAGGGTCTGCGACCGGCTCCGCGAGATGCGGGAGGATGTGGCATCGGGGGGTTCCGGGGGGCGAGGCTGGGCGGACCTGGCGCCCCTCCTTGCCCCCGGCCAATGGGAACGGTTCGACGGCGAGGGTCTTCGGGTGCGCGTGGTTCTCGCTCCGGACTGCGAGGCCCCAGCCGCTCGGGCCTACGTCGTACTTCTTCGGTTTCGCGAGTTGGATCCCGACGCCCGTTCCCGACCTTCCGAGGCCGAGATCCTGCAGGCGGTTCCGGTCAGCCGGCTTGACCTCTTCCTCCGCGGGGTCGGCCGCGACGAAGTGGAGGCGGTCTATTCCGGGCTCACGGAGGTGGCGGGTCTCGAATTCCCCGAGGGGTTCGACCTCGATCCGGGAGAGGAAGCCCCCCTCGGGACGCCAGCCGGAGGGGTTCGTGAGGACTCTTCTGCCGCGATCCTTCAACCCGTGGCGGGGCCGGCTCACTCGAGCGAATCGGCCCGCCTCCGGCTTCCAGAGTCCGTGCAGGTCCCGGTGTGCCAGTTGGATGGGTTCCTCGACCTCGTGGGGGAGATGACCATCTCTCGGGGACACGTGGAAGCGGCGGCCCGGGACCTCGGCTCCGAGATTCTCAAGGAGGAGGTCAACCGGTTGGGAGGCCTCGTGCGCTCGTTCCACGAACGGGTGATGGGCCTACGGATGCTGCCCTTCTCCCTCGTCAGCGGAACCCTCCAACGCCAAGTTCGCGAGCAGGCGGGAAAGCTGGGCAAGCACGTCAGCCTGGAAGTCGTCGGCGAAGAGATCGGGATGGACAAGTCGGTCCTCCTCCAGGTTTCCGATCCCTTGCTGCACCTCCTCCGAAACGCCCTGGACCACGGGCTCGAGGACCCGGAGGAGCGGCATCGGACGGGAAAGCCTCCCCGAGGGGTGATCAGGGTCGCTCTCACCCGAACCCGCGACCGCGTCGAGATCGCCGTTTCGGACGACGGCCGGGGTATCGATGCGGCGGCGGTCCGCCGCAAGGCGGGCGAGATGGGCGTCCTTTCCGAGGGGGAGAGCCGGCGGTTGCCCCACGCCGAGATCCTCTCGTGCCTCTTCCGGCCGGGTTTCAGTACCCGGGCCGATGTGAGCGAGCTCTCGGGCCGGGGGGTGGGTCTCGATGTCGTCAAGACCCAGGTGGAGGCCTTGGGCGGCGCGATCGCCGTGGAGTCGGCGCCGGGGGTCGGGACGGAATTCCGCCTCAGCCTTCCGCTCTCCGTGGCAATCCTCCCCGTCCTCCTCGTGAGCGTGGGCCCGAGTGTCTTGGCGTTGCCCACGGCGGGCGTGGTGCGCACGGTCGAAGCCCAGGCCGAGGACGTCCAGAAGGCCGACGGTGCCCACCTGCTCCACACCGAGCAGGGCCAGGTTCCCATCGTGAGTCTCGCCCGGCTGCTGCGCCTGCAGGGCCGCCGCCGCTTCGAACGGGTGCCCTTGGTGCTGACCCGCGCCCGGAACGGGATCGTGGCCCTGGCCGTGGACCGGTTCTTGAGAGAGGAGGACCTCTTCATCAAGCCCCTGCGGAGACCCCTTCGCGCCCTCCACGGTCTCTCGGGCTACAGTATCCTCGGGGACGGCCGTCTGGTCTTCCTCCTCGACCCGCCCACCCTGCTCCCGGGGTGAACGATGGCCGTGAAGACACCGCCGCGACCACTCGCTCCGGTGGAAGAAGTCCACTTCCCATGAAGCGGTCTCCGCTCTTCTACGGTTACGTGATCGTGGCCGCCTGCGCCGTCATCCAGGGGGCGGCCGTGGGGAGCTACGTGGCGTTCGGGGTCTTCTTCGGGCCGCTGCTCGCCGAGTTCGGCTGGTCCCGGGCTGTGCTGTCCGGGGCCCATTCCTCGGCCTTTCTGGTAGCGGGCGTGCTCGGCATCCTCGTCGGCAGGCTGAGCGATCGGTTCGGCCCGAGAGTCCTGATGACGGCGGCCGCGATGTTCTGCGGGCTGGGGCTCCTGTGCCTGTCCAGGATCCATGCCCCGTGGCAGTTGTATCTCTTCTACAGCCTGATCTTCGGTGTCGGTCTCAGTGCCGTGGACGTCATCGCGCTCAGCACGACGGCACGCTGGTTTTTTCGACGACGGGGAGTGATGACCGGAATCGTGAAGATGGGAACGGGGTCGGGACAACTGATCCTGCCCTTCGTGTCCAGCCTTCTGATCACCGCGTTTGGCTGGCGCGTTTCCTACCTCGTACTGGGTGTCATCGCGATGCTGGTGCTCGGCTCGGCTGCGCAGTTTCTTCGTCGTGACCCGGGTCAGATGGGCCTCGTGCCGGACACGGGGTCGCCGGCGGAGCCCCTGGCTCGGGATCCCGCCGAAGGGGGAGCCCTGTTCCGGGAGGCGCTCAGAACGCGGCAGTTCTGGACGATCTTCTTCGCCAACCTCGCCGCCGTCTTCTCCCTCATGATGGTCGTTTTGCACATCGTCCCGCACGCCACGGACCTCGGCCTGGCGGCGCCTGCGGCCGCCGGCCTCCTCTCGACCATCGGAGGCGTGAGCATGCTCGGGCGTTTCGCCGTCGGAAACGCCATCGACCGCCTCGGCAACCGGCGCTCCATGCTCTTCTGCTTCCTGCTCTTGATCGGCGTGCTCCTGTGGCTGCAAGCGGCACGAGAGCTGTGGATGCTCTACCTCTTCGCTGCCGTGTACGGCTTCACCCACGGGGGGTTATTCACGGTGGTCTCGCCGATCGTCGCCGAGTACTTTGGGCTCCGCTCCCACGGCCTGCTCCTGGGGCTTGCGGTCTGCGCGGGGACGGTCGGAGGGTTCCTCGGGCCCATCTTCGCGGGCCACATCTTCGACGTGACCGGGAGCTACCAACTCGCCTTCTGGACGGGCACCGGGAGCGCGGCCTTGGGTCTCGGCCTGGTGTTCACGTTGGGGCCGCCCGCCGCGTGTGCCTCCAGAAGACCTTCCTGAGGGCCTCCGGGTCTACGGACCAGCTCCTTTCGAGCTGCCGACGACGACCGGGATGGAGGTGTCGTGGGGGCCACCGCCGATGGCATCGCCGGGTCGGCTCTCAGGGCTGCAGGATCAGGCGGTACAGAACTCCCGCCGCTGCGCTGCCCGCCAGGGTGGGCAAGAGACCCGCTCGGAGGCAGAAGAGAGCCATGAAGGCTGAAACCGCGATGACCAGGGCCGGGAGGTCGAGAGTCCCCCACGCTGGGACGAGGAAGCGAAGGCCGTAGGCCCGGAGCTCGGTGAGGTGCCCGAAGAGGGAGTTGAGAGAGAACCAGACCGCAAGATTCAGGATGACTCCGACCACCGCGGCGGTGACCGCCGTCAGAGCTGCGGTGAGCGCGCGGTTGCGGGCCAGACCCTCGATGTACGGTGCTCCGACAAAGATCCAGAGGAAACAGGGAACGAAGGTGACCCAGGTGACGAGGACGGAGGCGAACAGTGCCGCGGAGAGGGGCGAGAGCTCCCCCGCGTGCCGGAACGCCCCCATGAAGCCCACGAACTGGACCACCTGAATCAGGGGTCCCGGGGTGGTCTCGGCCATGCCGAGCCCGTCGAGCATCTCCCCCGGTTGGAGCCAACCGTAGGTCTCCACCGCCATCTGGGCGACGTAGGCGAGGACGGCATAGGCGCCCCCGAAGGTGACGACCGCCAGCTTGCTGAAGAAGACCCCCTGGGTGACGAACAGGTGGTCCGGGCCGAAGTGGAGCGCCAGGAGAGCCAGGGGGGCGAACCAGAGGACGAGCAAGACGAAGACGAGACCCGACGTGCGGCCCCAGGAGGGGAGGCGAGCAGGGTGCACCGCGATCGCTTTCTCGTCGGGAGTGAGGTCCGGCGGCAGGAAGAACCGGGGACGCAGGCGGCCCCCGATCCACCCCGCGGCGGCCGCCCCGACGATGATGAGGGGGAAGGGGATCTCGAGGAAGAAGATCGAGACGAAGGCGGCCGCCGCCAGGAGGATGAGCATTTCGTTGCGAAGGGTCTTTTGCCCGATCCGGACCACCGCGGCCGTGACGACCGCCATGACCGCCGGCTTCAGGCCGTAGAAGAGGGCCTCCACCGGAGCCAGGTCTTGAAAGAAGGCATAGAGGATGCTCAGCACGAGGATCGACAGGAACCCGGGGAGGATGAAGAGCGTCCCGGCCACGAGCCCTCCCCGGGTCCCGTGCAGCAGCCAACCCAGATAGGTGGCGAGCTGCTGGGCCTCGGGCCCCGGCAGGACCATGGTGTAGTTGAGCGCGTGGAGGAAGCGGCGTTCGTCGACCCAGCGCTTCTCCTCCACCAGCAGGCGGTGCATGACGGCGATCTGCCCAGCCGGCCCGCCGAAGCTCAGCAAGGCCACCCTTCCCCAAACCCCCAGGGCTTGGCGAAACGACGGCACGGATGGGGGGGGTGTCGGCGGACGTTCCGGCGTCATGCGCTGCGCCGTCGAGGGACGCAGCCCGCCCGGCGGGGTGCCCTCCGGCCGACGCGAGAGGGCCGTGCGAAAAAGCCCGTCCCCGGCAGCATGCGTTCCAGTTCCCTTGCCAGCAACGGACAGGCTCGCGTGATCGCCATCTCTCCCTCCTCCAGGCCCCGAGCCCGGTCGGGCATCGAGGTGCGATGGGGCGGGTGTGCTCTCTCAGGGGGCGGCGCCCGCGTGCCTGCTGTCGCGGAAGGTTTCGCCTTTGTCCGTGTCTGCCCTGTTTGTGAAAGCGCAGGGTTGCGGGATCAGGCCATCGACCGGAAGACCCGGATCTCCTCCACGAAACCGTTCTTGCGGAGGGCCCGGAGGAGCCGGTTGAGGGTGCGGTCGGTGCCGGGGTCGAACTGTATGCCCAGGATCCGGTCCCCGCCTTGGGGAAGGCGGAGGTTGCGGACGTCCAGGCTCAGTTCCTTGAAGGGGGTCAGGAGCGAGTAGAGGATGCCCGGGCCGTCGCTGAGGCGCAGCTCCATCTCCACGGTAGCCACGTCCCGGGGGATCCCTCGCTCTGTCCGGTCCCAGGCGAGGGGGAGGCGGTGGATGTCTGGGAGCAGGGGGCACTCGTGGCGGTGTACGAGAAGGCGCCCCTCCTCGGGCACTCCCTGGATCTCGTCCCCCTCGATCGGGACGCAGTGGGGGCAGAAGCGGATGTGTGGGTCGCCAAAGTCGTATCGTCGCACCTTCCTGCGGCCTTCGTCCCGACCCCTCCAGCGACGGAGCAGCGAGCTTCCCGGGAGCTTCCGGCCCCGCGCCGCGGGAAGCCCCAGGATCGCGCCGATGTCTTCCTGGCCGAGACACACCCTGCGGCACACCTCCTCCTCCGAGAGCCCGGCGGCGGCGGCCCGGCGCTCCAAGAGGGCTTGGGCCTGGTTCAGGTCCCGGCCCTGGGCCCGGGCCGCGTCCAAGAACCACTCGCGGCCGGTGGCCACGGCCCTCTCCGCTTCCCTGCGGTTCATGGTTCTGCGCAGACTTGCGAGGGCTTTCCGCGTGTGGGCCCAGGCCAGGTAGCGATCGTCCGCAACGGTCTGGTCCGTGGCGACGATTTCCACCCTGTCGCCGGGGCGGAGCACGGTGGCGAGACCGACCTCGTGGTTGTTGATGCGGGCGGCGAGGGCGCGCAGGCCCAGTTGCTCGTGGACCGCAAAGGCGTAATCCAGCGCGGTGGCCCCCTCCTCGAGGCTGAACACCTCTCCCTTGGGGCTCGTGACCTGGATGGCGTCGGGGCGGTGGAAGCGGAGGAAGTCCTGGATGTCCATGTCCTCGTTCTGCAGGAACTCCCGCAGGTCGTCCATGTACTCCAGGTTGAACTGGGGGCTGGTGATGTCCATGGAGAGCAGCCCAAGGCGGTTGAAGCGGTCCGTCGCCCGGCTGGCCGCGTAGAAGCTCACGATACGTCCCTGGTAGGAAACCCGGGTCTCCAGGGCCCGGAACCCGTTCTTCCGGGGCACGCTCAAGGTGTCGGCGAAGGTGCCGGGCAGGGCCCGGAACGCCAGATGGACCCGGCCCAGCGCCCGGTACGCGTCCTCGGTGGTCTCGGTGACGAGGCGCACGGTGAAGAGGTTCTCGGGAAAGGGGGGGACATCCGGACGGAAGCGGTTCCAACGGTACTCCACCCGCACCCCCAGGTCCCCGGGGAAGACGTCCACCAGTTTGGCCCGGAGCTCTTCCAGCGGTCGCGTCCAGCCTTCCCTGAGGTCGAGTTGGGCCCGCTGGTAGATGGCGAAGCTTTCGGGAGTGAGGATGGGGCCGATCTTCTCGGTGAGGCGCTCGGCCAGGTCGAGCATGCAGAGCCTGCGGCAGATGTTGGCGTACATCTCTGCGCTCTCCCGGGCGATGCGCAGCTGTTTGTCTCGCTTGAAGACGGTGAGGCTCTCCAGGTTGTCGAGCCGGTCGGCCAGCTTCACCAGGAGTACCCGGATGTCTTGGAGCACGAAGCGGAAGAGCTTCTGGTAGGTGTGGACCCGGTTGTCCTTGATCTTGGTCAGAGCCAGGACCAGCTCGGCGGCCTCCGGGAACTCGGTGCGGAGCTGAGGGTAGCTGTAGTCCGTGTCCTCTAGGGTGTCGTGGAGAAGGCTGGCCTCCACGGAAGCCCAGTCGATGATCCGTCCGAAGCGGCTCACCTCCATCGCGGTGCGCACGGTGTGCCAGATGTACTCCTCGCCCGTCTTGCGCAGTTGACCGGCGTGGAACTCCTCGGCTCGCCCCAGCGCCCTGTCCAGACGCTCGGTCAGGACGCCGACCTCGGCATCCCCCACCTCGTGGTGGATGATGAACTGGCTGAGGATCTGCTCCTTTTCCCGTGCGAAGCGGTCCGACACGCTGCGGTCTCTCTGCGAACAGGGGTCCCCTGAATGGTCTGTTTCGGGGCAGACTATACCGTTTTTTGCGGGAGCGGTAGGGCCAAGGGGAGGCCAAGGGGAGG
>CAZYJP010000004.1:0-4174 GCA_964647795.1 uncultured Thermodesulfobacteriota bacterium | reverse complement strand
GGCCAAGGGGAGGCCAAGGGGAGGGGACCCCTCTCCCCAGGAGAACCAAGTCCTGCCGGGGGACGGCAACGGGCAGAGTGTGCACGAGGGACGACTTTCCCGTCCCCCTCTTGCCCCAAAGGAGCACGTCGTGGGCCGGCAGGCACCGGGCGAACCGTTCGGCGTTCGCATAGAAGGCCGCCTGCCGCCGCTTGATTCCCGTGAGCGGCTCCGGGTCCACAGCGGCCGGCCGGCGCACAGCCCAGAAGCCGCGGGGGCCGTCCCACACGAATGCTCGGCCGTCGATCCCGGGGGGGGAGAGGGCGGGTTTGGGGGAGCCGGTGCCGACCCGGTTCTCGATCCCCCGGGCGATGCCGCCCAGGTGGGAAAGAACGGAGCGCAGGAGCTTTCGGTCATCGCTCATGGGGCGGAAGCTGTGAGAGGAATTTCTCCCGCTGGCGGAGGTAGTATCCCGGATTTTCCGGAACGAGCGCCAGCGCCTCGTCGATGGCCCGGAGGGCGCCTTCCCGGTCGTGTACCCGCCACCGCGCCTCGGCCAGGGTGTCGAGGACGTGGGGGGACCGGGTGAGGCCCGCGGCCTTTTCGGCCAGGGCCAGGGACCGCTCGGGGCGATAGAGCTCCCAGTTCTCGGCCGTGACATAGAGCCAGGCGAGGTTGTTGAGGGCCTCGGCATGACCGGGAGAGAGACGAATGGCTTCCTGGTACGCGCTCTCCGCCTCCGATTCCCTTCCCAGCTCCTGATAGAGACTGCCCAGCAGGAACCAGGAAGAGGCACTCCCGGGGGTCTGGGCCACCCGGTGGAGCAGTCCACGCTCTGCCACGAAGCGGTTGAGCTCGCGATCCACGGGTCCCGAGTGGAGTGCCACCGCCACACCGGCGGAGCCGAGGACCCCAAGGGCAAACAGGAAGGTGAGACGGCGCACCCGGCGGTGGTGGCGCGCCAGAATCTCGGGGTCACGGGCCGCAGAGAGAAGGAACTCCACGCGTTCGGCGATCGACCCGTGGTGCCACGAGGGGAGATCTCGGATGTCGCCCGAGTGGAAGCTGACCCGCTCCAGGGCCGAGACCAGGGGCTCCGGACGTCCCGTGGCTTCCAGTGCGTAGGCGTCGGCCTGGCGCTCGAAGGCCCGGCTCACGGCCCCGAAGAGAAAGCGAAAGTAGGCGAAGAGCAGCGCCAACAGTCCCACGGTCATGGCTGCCGAGGTGTACAGGCTTGCTCGGGGCCGCCGCAGTGCCTCGGGGTCCGCGATCCCCCACCAGGCGATGCCTGCCTCGGAGAGCCGGAAGAAGATCGCGGCCAGACAGACATACCCGACGAAGAAGAGGAGGTAGCACCACAGGTGGCGGTGGTGCACGTGACCGCTCTCGTGAGCCACGACGCCGTCGACCTCGGCAGGGGAGAGGACTTCCACGAGGGCGGGGGTGAGGAGGAGGTAACGGAATCGCGGGAGGAGACCCACGATCCCTGCGGTCATCACTCTCCCTTCGAGGAGCGGCCAGAACAGGATCTCTCTCACCCGCAGCCGCAGGCCCGTGCACAATCCCTCCAGGTGATCGCGCAAGGGTCCCGGGGGTACAGGCTCGCAGCCCCACATCGCCTTGACGAGCACCGGGAGAAAGATTCCGACGAGGGCCAGGAACAGGGGTGCGTAGAGGAGTTGCAGGAGGGGGTTTGCTTCCAGGGCGGCGTAGGCGGCGGGCCAGACCTCCGCCAGGAGGTCTAGGAGCCCCATCAGGGCCAGCCAGGGGAGCAGAACCGGAAATTCCATGCGGCCGTGGGCCAGCACGAAACCCGGGCGCGTGCCGTTGCGGCCGAGGAGCACGCCCTGGAGGGGGTAGGCTTCCCACCACAGGATTCCCAGGAGCAGGACGAACGGCAGTACCCCGGCCGCGCTCCCCAGCGCCGCGGAGTGGACACCCAGGGGGCGGGAGATCAAGTCGGGGTAGCAGGTGGCGTACTGCAGCAGGGCGAAGGGGACCAGCATCACCCCCTGATAGGACTGGACCATCCCGGAGAACTCGGCACGCAGGGAGCGGGCCTCGGCCTCGTTGTGGAGGGCGCGGGACATGAGCCGCCGAAAGCGGATGCGCAGGGCTGCCCAGGCCGCCAACGGGTAGAGGAGCTGGTGGGCCGCCTCTGCCAGGGTCCACTCTGCACTCGCGCCTCGGGGCGCCAGGGCCTGGATGGCGATGGCAATGAGGAAGGTAAGGACGCTACCGTACATGAGTCCTCTGGATTGCGTGCGGAAGAAATCAGCATTCTAACCCAAACGAGGAGGGCTGCAGGGCTGAAGAATTCCGATCGACGCCCTGCACGGTTCGGTGAGGCTTCGCCAACGCTGGGGACGGGCGGAGGACCTCCCCCTCCGGCGGCGCAAGATCCCGGAAGTCCCGTGTCCGTGGCGGACCTGCTCGGGAGGGGAGGCGCAGCTCACGTCCAGGCAAGTCTTGCCAAAGCTGCCTACGCCGCCTCCGGCGAAATCCCAGGTCCGGCGGAAACGTGAATCACGGTTGGCGACTTCCGACCAACAGAGGCATTGGGGTCCGGAGGAGAATGGATTGGGGGGCATCTCGGAAGGCTGTGGCGGGAAGGCCTGGGGCGGGGTTCGGTCAGTAGGTGTCCGCCTGTCCTCGGGCTCGATCCGCGGCTTCCCGAAGGATGTGGGTCGCTTCGGCGAGGAGGGGAGAGAGGTAGCGGTAGAGCCCGAAGACCACGTCCGCGTTCTCGCCTCCCCCCAGGTCCACGTGGCACAGGAAGTGGTCGATGAACGAGATCAGGGGTTTCGTGTTCGGGGCGCCCTTCGCGGCGGCCGAGTATTCCCTGTGACGAAGGCCCAGGAACTCCCAGTACTGCGCGGAACCGGAAAACAGCTGCGCCTCCTCCCTCAAGTAGATGTGAGCGGCCACCTCCTGCAGGAACAAGGTGCGCCGCTTCTCGGTCATTGGAACCACGGATGACAGGACCTTGATGAGGGTGAAGTAAAACGCTGCGACTTCCGAGGGCCGGAGCTTCGGCGAGGATTCTCCGGCAAGCGCGGCCACCGCCCCCAGGGCGTCGTACAACCGGCGGCGCACTGGCTCCCAGGTGTGCTGCAGGACGTCGGCCGCCGCGGGGTGGATGGGATCCCAGAGTAGGGGAAGGAACGCGTCCCCCTCCGCCTCCGGATTCTTTCCGAGCCCCGAAAGGATCGAGCGGTTCCGAGTCCCCCCGGAAACGGGGACCGTACCCAGAAACCCCATGTCCGAGACGTCCTCCTTCTGGATCAGCGGCCCGGGACAGGCGCGGCAGGTGACTCCCTCGCAGGGTCGATGGCTCCATCGGCAGCCCATCTCTCCGCTCCCCGTCTCCCATCGGCTCCCGACGCGGGAACTTGAGAGCTCCGGCCCCGTTTCCGCGGCTGGGGGCCGCGACCGACGTCACGGCCCAGGGGTCAGCGCCGGGTCGAGACCTTCGAGGAGGGAGAGGACGTCCTCGGGTTTCTCCACCAGCACCCGGGCTCCCCCAGCCCGGAGTTCCTCGGCCGGCCGAAAGCCCCACAGGACACCCGCGGCCTGCATCTCCGCCGCCTGCGCCGTGCGCATGTCGGTGCCCGTGTCCCCGAGGTACAAGATGTCCTGGGGTCCGAGGCCCAGACCCCTTGCGAGCTCAAGTGCCCCTGCGGGGTCGGGTTTCTTGGCAACGTCCGGCCTCGCCCCAAGCACCGCGGCGAAACGCCATCTTCCCAAGAGCTTCCCTGCCAGTTCCACTGTGGCGTCGTGAGGCTTGTTGGAGAGGATGGCGAAGGGAATGTGCCGGTCCGTGAGGGCATCCAGGAGCTCCGGGATCCCCGGGTAGGGCCGGGTCTTGCGGGTGCAGCGGCGGCCGTACTCCTCGCGCATCGAGGCGAGGGCTCGGGTCACGGTGGCCGGGTCCAGGCAATGGGGCGGCAGAGCCCGGCGCACCAACATCTCCATTCCGTCCCCAACGAAGTGGCGGTAGTCGTCGATGGCGTGCAGGGGAAAACCGGCGCCCGCGAGCACGTGGTTCATGGAGTCCCCGAGGTCGTCGAGGCTGTCGAGGAGGGTGCCGTCCAGGTCGAAAATCACGGCTCGCACGCGTGCCACGCGGGTCGGTCCTTTCCCGGCGCGGTCCGGCCCGGTTGTCCGGCGCGGGGCCGCTGCCGCCGCCAGATGA
>CAZYJP010000003.1:0-25705 GCA_964647795.1 uncultured Thermodesulfobacteriota bacterium | reverse complement strand
CCGCGCCTTCAGGCCATCCGTTCCGCGACCTCCCGGGCCAGGGCACGGTAGTCCTCCGAGCCGGCGCTCCTCGGGTCGAACCCGGTGATCGCCGCACGGTGGCCCGCGCACTCGGCGAGCCGGATGTTCTGGCGAATCGTCGTGCGAAAGAGCTGCGGGCCGTAATGCTCCCGAAGGCTCGCCACCACCTCGGGGCCGTGGCGGGCCCGGGAGTCCAGCCGGCAAGGCAGGATGCCCAGCACCTCGAGGGCCGGGTTCAGGCGTTCGCGCACCACGCGCACGGTCTCGAGAAGTTGGGCGAGCCCGACGGCGGCGAGGAAGTGCGCCTCCACCGGTATGAGGACCCGGTCCGCCGCCGCCAGGGCATTCACCAGCAGGATGCCCATGGAAGGCGGGCAGTCCAGAAAGACCCACTCATAGTCCGTCGCCCGGGAGCGCTCGGTGTGCCTCCGGGTGCGGTCGGCAACCATCCGGTCCCGCTCCTCCGGAAGGGCGGTCCGATACCGGGCTTCCCACACTGCCTCGGGGTCGCCGGAGCCGTACTCCACGAACTCTGCCGGGGTAACCCGCTCGGGCTCCCAGCGAAACCTCTCCGCCCGTCGCAGCAAGGCGGGTGCTAGGTTCTCCAACCGGCGGCGCAGCAAGGTCTCGGCCCCGATCTCCCCCGACAGGGTCCGCTCCGCACCTCCGTACAGCGCGGTCGCCGGAACCAGGCCGACCCCGGGCGCGCTGCCCGGGAAAATGCGGTCCACGAGCTCACCGTCCCCGACCAGCGTCTCCAGGGCCTCGCTCCCGCCGTCCTCACCGCCGAGCCAGCGGGTGGCGGAGCACTGGGGGTCCAGGTCCACCACCAGGCTCGGCGACCCGGACTCCGCCAGAGCGGCGGCCAGGTTGACGCTGGTGGTGGTCTTTCCGGACCCCCCCTTGTGATTGCACACCGCGATGATCTTCACGAATCCCCTCTCCGAACCCTCGGCACATCTTCTTGCGGGCGTTCGTCCGCGAATGCGGTGGGGCGAAAGCCACGACCCCGCAATCCGGGCCCCCTCCCCCACCGTCTCCGGCCGGAGCCATCCGATGCGGGATGATAGGGCGGCGCCCTCTGTCTTGTCGAGGACGTGGACGGAACGTCCCTTTCTGGTCGAGAGCTCCCAAGACCCAATGGAGACGGGAGGCGCATGCGACCTCCGCGGCAAGGGATCACGGTAAACCCGTGGTCACCCGAGGGGTCAGCGGACGCAAGGGCACGAGGGCGTGACGACGCCAGGGGGCCCCTGTCCCTGGGTCGTCATCGGCGAGCCTCTGGGTGCTCCCGCGCTTTCGTGGGTGTGGTCGGACAAATTCGATGGCATCCCATTTAGGTCTCCGTGGTCCGCCGGACCGGCGGCTCAGGGGCGAGTCAGCTCTTGCCTGAGGGGGCGGAGACCAGGGATCCTGGAGCTGCCGAGGTACCGGAAGCCGCGTGAGTCAACGTTCCGCAGCCGGGGCAGGGCATCCCGACCTCGGCTTCCCGGGGACGGAGAAACTCCTCGAAGCCCTTCCCGCAGGCGGAGCAATGGAAGGCATACAGCGGCATGGCGTGCTCCCTATCGGATCCCCGCGATGCTCAATTCGGCGAGTTTCAGAACCTCGGCGCCCTCCCCCAAGCCGCCCCCATAGAGCTCCTCGGCACCCCGGGCAACCGAGCCGTGCAGGTGGACCCGCACCCCACCGTCTTCGCGCCACACCTCGCCCGAAATCCCGTTGATCTCGAAGAGCCCTTCCAGGGTGACGCTCTCCACCCGCGGAACCGTCTCGTTCGTCACAGGGAAGTTGACGACCACCTTGCGCAGGGACCCGATCGTGGACAACACGAAGGCCTTCCGCAGCCCCTCGCGATCCAGAAACTCCCGCAGGGCCCGGAACAGATCGTCCCCCGCGCCGAGCCGCAGGCAGTAAAACTCCGGGTGATCGAGCCTTTCGACTTCCATGGCGTCTCCTTACCCTAGCCCGTAGAGCTCTCCCAGGCGATACCGTCCGATGAGGGCCCTCATGGCCTCCAGGGTTCGGGCCGGCGGGTCGGGTAGCGGGGGCCTGCAATGGCCCACCGGAAATCCGAGCAGGCCAATCATGGCCTTGACGGCGATCGGATTCGGAGCGGAATAGGCCGCCTCCATCAACGGCACGAGCTCGGCGTACAGGCTGCGGCAGCTCTCCACGTCCTCCCAGCAGGTCCACGGTTTGGACAGTGCCGCCATAGCGCGCGGATGCACGTTCCCGGTCACGTTTGCGGTGCCCTTGCCCCCCAGGGCCAACGTGGGAATTACCAGTCCGTAAGCTGGGGAGTCGCAGCAGAGGATCGGCAGCTTTCCCTCTGTGCCCTCCTGGACCGCCGCCAGTTGCCCCACGTTCGGCATGGCCTCCTTGTCAGCCACGAGATTTCCCACCTCGCGGAAAAGCCGGACGATCGTCGGCGGATCCACGTTGACGATGACTCGCGCCGGGTTGTTGTAGAGACCGACGGAGATGTCGACGGCCGAGCAGACATCCTTCAGGAAGGTGAAGACGGCATCCTGGGGCGGCGCGATGTAGGGGGGGACGACGACCACGATGCCGTCCGCACCCTCATCCTGGGCGTACCGTGCCAGCTCGATCGTCATGGCCGTGGAGCCCAGCGTGACCCCGAAGAAGGCGTGGATCTTGCCCCTGCAGTATGCGCCCATCTCCCGGATGATCCGCTTTCGCTCGTCGAGGGTGAGGGCCATCGGCTCGCCGGTGGAACCCATAATCAGCAGCGTGCTGCTGCCGTTGGCGGACTGGAAGTCGACCAGCGCCCTCATCGCGCCCAGGTCCAGCCCGAAGCTCGCGTCAAAGGGGGTAACGATCGCTACCCAGGAGCCCTCCGGATAGATCAGCTTCCCCATCACGTCTCTCCTCTTGGCGCAATCTCCCCAGCGGCACCCCGGTTGCGTCGGACCCAGCAATGTGCGGTGACGGCCAGAAAGAGAGCCAGGCCGAGGAGATCGGTCACCGTTTCCGGACCGATCAGGAGCATGGCCGACCCGAACAGGAGCAGCCTGGCCAGAATGCCGACACGTCGGAAGTACCACCCCTCGAAGGCTCCGGCCAGGCCCACGATCCCGACTGTGGCCGACAGGAGCACCGCAGCGATCCTCCACGGGTTGCCCACCATGAGCAGCTCAGGAGCATACATGAAGCAGAACGGGATGAGAAATGCCACGAAACAGAGCCGCGAGGCGGTCAGGCTTATCCGCATCGTGTCGGCGCCCGCCACCTCGGCCGCCGCATACGAGGCCACCGCCACGGGTGGGGTAACCATGGAGATGACGCCGAAGTAGAAGACGAAGAAGTGCGAGGACAGTCTGGGGAACCCCAGTTGCTCCAGGGCGGGGACCCCAAGCGTTGCCACGATGATGTACGCAACGGTCGTCGGGGTGCCCATGCCCAGCAGGATCGAGGCCACCATGATCAGGAGGAGAGCGACGATCGTGACCCCGCCGGAGGCGGTGATGATCACCGAGGAGATGTTCAGCCCGATGCCGGTCAGGGTGACAACACCGATGATCAACCCCGCCCCTGCGCAGGCCGTGGCGATGAGGACGGTCCTCTGCCCGCTGAGCTCCAAGGCGGTCAGTATCCGGCGGGGTCCCATCCGGTGCTGGGGATCGACCCACGACACGGCCACTGCAGCGCCGGTGGCCAGGAAGGCGGCCCAAAATGGGGTGTAGCCAGCGATCATGACCGCCAGGAGGACGGCGATCGGCGAGAGGAGATAGGACCGCCTCAGAACGCTGCGAAGGGGTGGGAGGCCTTCCCTCGACATTCCCTTCAGTCCCAGCTTCGCAGCCTGGAAGTCCACCATCATCAGGACAGAGAAAAAGTAGAGGAACGAGGGGATGAGCGCCGCCTGACACACCTTGAGGTACGGAATGCCGAGGATGTCCGCCATCAGGAACGCGGCAGCGCCCATGATGGGCGGCATCAACTGCCCCCCCGTGGAGGCGGCCGCCTCCACCGCCCCGGCATACGTGGCGCTGTACCCCGTGCGCTTCATCAACGGTATGCTGAAGGTACCCGTGGCGTAGACGTTTGCTGCAGCCGACCCGGAGATCGACCCGAAAAAGGCGCTCGTCAGGACCGAAATCTTTGCCGGTCCCCCTCGAAAACGGCCCGCAAGAATCCGCCCGAGGTCCATCATCACCCCGCTCGCACCGCACATCTCCAGGAAGGTGCCAAAGATGATGAAGACCGCGATGTAGGTGGAGGACACGCCGATCGCCGAGGAGTAGATGCCTTCGAGCCCAAACGCCTGGTAGTCGATGACGTCGACCCAGCTGAAGCCCCGATGGGCGAGGAGATGAGGCATGTAGGGGCCCACGAAGGAATACGCGAGGAAGACCCCCGCCACCACCGCCAGCAGCCAGCCCACGGTACGGCGCGCCATTTCCAGGATGAGAAGAATGCCCACCCCGCCCGCAAAGAGCTCCCAGCCCGTCAACGGGTCGATCATCGCCAGCCGCTCCGCGGTCTTCTCCCAGAGGATCGTCACCGTGCCAAAGCACGCGAGGGAAAGGGCGGCGAGGGCGATGTCCGGGAGCGGAGGCCGTGCCACGTGTTTTCGGCCCCGGGAGGAATAGAGGAGAAACCCGAGAGTCATGGCGAAGGTAACGTGAAGCGGACGGTGGAAGTAGGCCACCGGCATGCCGAATGCGGTAGTCCAGAGGTGGTACGAGGCGAAGAGGATGAACCCCCAGGCCACCAGCCGGCCCCGGAGGCCCGGGGCCGGCTGGGTCTTGCCCACGGTCACTTCATGAACCCCTTATCCCTGTAACTCTTCTCGGCCCCGGGGTGGAGCGGCCCGCTCAAGTTCTGCCAGGCGTCCTCCGGCTGGAAGTCAGCGTAGGTCTGGTGGATGCCGCGGAGCCGCTCGGGGTTCTCGAGGATGGCGTTCGTCAGCGCATGCACCTTCTCTTCCGGGAGGTCCCGGCGCACGATGAGAATGACGGCTTCGGCCATGTGGGGAGTGTCGGCGGGCACGAAGTAGTACTTGTCCTTCGGGAGCGTGATCTTGACGTATTGGTGTTCGTCACGAAGCCTGTCGAGGTGCTCGGGCTTGATCGGCAACATCTTCATCCGCACGGTGGTCACCAGCTCCACGATGCCGGAGACCATCGGGCCGATCCAGGCGTCCGCGTGTCCGTCCTTGATCAGATTCGCCGCCTCGGCATAGGAGACGTAGCTTACCGATCCGCCCCACGCCTTGATGTCCTCGAACGTGATCCCGTACTGGGCGAGCATGGTCTCGGCGGCCAGCGCGGGTGTGGACCCCTTCTTCGAAGTCAGCAGGCGGATCTTGGCCTTCCGCTCCTTGAGGTCATCGATCGATGCAATCGGGCTGCCGTCTCTGACCATGAAGAAGCTCATGGGGATGTTGGCGAGAAACGCCACGGCCCGGATGTTCTCGTGCTTTCCCTTCTCGGCGAACGACCCGGTGCCGGTCCGGGCCTCGTGGTAGAGCTTGGCCATGGTGAGGCCGACGTCTGCCTTGCCGGTGTCGACCTTGGGAATGTTCTCCACGCCACCGCCGGTGATCACAGTCACCACCGTTCCGGGCAGGACCTGCTTCGCAAGCTCGCCGACGGCGCCGCCGATGGAGTACCAGTCACCTCCCATGGGCCCGGAAGTGATGGTGAGGTAGTCGGCCGCCGCGGGTCCCGGGGCGAACGTGCCGGCTGTCAGAAGCGTGAACATCAACCCAGCTGCCAGGCTGTTTCCTGCCTTCATGTCGTTGCTCCTCTTGGCTCGTGGGAAGAGTGGACCGCGGCGTCAGGACAGCGGACGGCCGAGCCATTTGGACTCGCGTCGTGATCGCGACCAAGCCGCTCCGGCAGGGGAATGGCCCTTGGAGGCTCGTTCCACGCTCCCGTCGTTGTGGATCCCCCCATCGCCCTGGAAATCATCGTGGCAGGTTGGTTTCGCAGTGTCAACGCGACGGGCAGGAAGAGCGCGACCTCTTGGTCGTCTCATCTCTCCGGCGGCACATCGAACAGGACGCTCCTTACGCGCAATGACCGGGTGGCCCCCCGCACGGCGCCCAACGTTGCCGGATGACTCGAAGGATGCCCCCCTTCGTCATCGCACCGCCTGACGCAGAGTGGAGCCCCCCTGGGACACCCTCGCACCCCGGTCCAAGGGGGAACGCCCCCGGGGGCCGGGGCTCTGTGTGGCAAGGGACGAACGCGGCGGCACGGCGGACTTGCTGACAGCCGCAGGAATCCAGTAGCCTGCTGGCGCAGCTGCTCGCCCGCCGGGCCCCGCCCGGCCGAAGCCGTCGAGGATGGAATGACGGGATCGGAGTCCTTCTACCGGGACCTGGTGGAGAACCTCCACGACGGCGTGTACTTCGTGGACCTCGAGCGCCGCATCACCTACTGGAACAGCGGCGCAACGAGGATTACGGGGTACTCGGCGGCGGAGGCGGTCGGCCGCAGGTGCGCGGACAACCTCCTCGTGCACGTGGACGAGCAGGGGACGCGCCTGTGCGAGGCCGGGTGCCCCCTGGCGGCCACCTACCTGGACGGCCGGGCTCGAGAGGCGGAGGTGTTCCTGAGGCATCGGGACGGCCACCGGGTCCCGGTCCTCGTCCGCGCCTCCCCCATGCGCGACGGGGACGGCCGCATCATTGGCGCCGTGGAGGTGTTCAGCGACCGCACCGCACAGGAGGAAGCCTCCCTCCGAGCAGAGGAACTGCGGCGGATGGCGCTCCTGGACGCTCTCACCGAGGTGGCGAACCGGCGCTACCTGGAGATGCTGATCCACTCGCGGTTGGCCGAGCTGGAGAGGTATGGGTGGCATGTGGGTCTGCTCTTCGTGGACGTCGATCACTTCAAGGAGGTCAATGACTCCCACGGACACGCCGTCGGTGATCAGGCGCTGCGCATGGTGGCAAGAACCTTGTCCTCGGGGGCCCGCTCCTTCGACGTGGTGGGCCGGTGGGGGGGCGAGGAGTTCGTGGTTCTGCTGGTCAACGTCCGGCCCGAGGAGCTTGCAGCCGTCGCGGAGAGGTTGCGGGTTCTCGTAGCGAGCGCCAGCCTGGACCTTCCGTCGGGTTCCCTGTCGGTGACGGTCTCTATGGGCGCCACCCTGGCCCGGGAGGACGACACCGCGGAGACCCTGGTGAGCCGCGCAGACAGACTGATGTACCGGAGCAAGCGCACCGGCCGGAACTGCCTCACCGCGGACGTGTCCACCGAACGGACTCAGAGGCTATGAATGAATCCCCGGACCGAGCCCGGCTGCGGTGCCGGGGGTCCTGCCGACCGACACGGCGCCGCCCAGGAACGAGGTCTGCGACTCCTGCTTGGCCTGCCAGGCCGCCTGCCCAGTGGGGCGGGCGGCGTAGGGCGCCGCAAGACAGGAGGCAAGCCCACGGTTGATGAACGGCAAGTACGCACACGAGTCTTCGAACGTGAGCCGAGCTTCGGCAACGTGCGACCGGGGCGAGTTGCCTCGGGTACCGGCAGCTGGCATCATGACCGGCATGAATGACGCGACCGAAAGACTCCCCCCCTTGGCCGGAAGCGCCCTGCGGCGGGCCGTGCGCGAGGTGGTAGGCCGCCACCTCGACCTGGACCGTTACCAGTTGTCCATCTTCGGCTCCGAGGCCCAGGGGACGGCCCGACCGGGTTCCGACGTGGACATCGGCCTTTTGGGCCCCGATCCGGTGCCTCCCCACGTCGTGCAACGAATCCGGGACGACCTCGAGGCCCTGCGCACGCTCCGGTTGTTCGACGTGGTGGACCTGCGCCGCGCCGACGACAGCTTCCGGCACGAGGTCTCTCGCACTGCGGAGCATCTCCGTGACGAAGACGCCTAGCGTGTTGGCCGACTTCGAACAGGCCGTCCTCCGCTTGGCAGACGCCCTCGCTCAGCCCGAAGACGAATTCCTTCGTGACGCCTCGATCCAGCGGTTCGAGTTCTGCTTCGAGCTCGCGTGGAAGAGCGTTCAGACCGTAGCCCGGGAGTTCGGCCAGGAGGCTTCGTCTCCCCGGGCGGCACTCGGAATCGCTCTTCGCAACGGCTGGGTGTCCGACGAGGCAGCGTGGCTCGACATGCTGGATGCGCGCAACCGCACCTCCCACACCTACCGTGAGGCCACGGCCCGAGAGGTGTATGGGGAACTCCCTGCGTTTCTCGGACACCTGCGTCGGTTGAGTGAGGAACTGAGGGCCCAACGGGCCGCGGCCGGGTTGGGCTGACCCGGATCCCCCGATTCCGACGCCTTCTTCCAGATTCCTCCGGGCAATGACCGGATCCTCCCGTCAGGGACGGCCGGGGGGGTCCGAGCACGTGAGCGTCCGGCTGCTCGACGACGGCAACCTCTGGGCGATCCGCGTTTCCGTCAGGCGTTCCGAACGGATCAAGGGGATCCGCCCCTCGTGTCATCCGGCATCATCTGCCGCAACGGGCGGGCCCACCTGGCCGTTTCCCGGATGAACCCTTCTTTCCTTCTTTCCTTTGTCGCCTCCCATACTCCGGCCCGAGGGAACCCTAACCCGCGGGCAGGAAATCGATCGGGTAGAGGATGGTGGTCGGCGGCACGTCGTCCTTCGGACCGAAGTTGAACCTTTCCACCCGGGCGACGATCTTGGCGACCAGCTCCGGCGAACCCAGGTCGGTCGATTCCACCCTGCAGAGCGAGATCTCGCCGTCCGGTTCGATGGTGATCCGCAACAACATTTTTCCCCGCAGGGTCGGGTCTTTCCGCAACTCGGTGTTGTAGATCCGGTAGAGGGTCGCTTTGTAACGGTCGAACACGATCTGGATCTCCTCATCGGTCCGCCCCGCCCCCAGGCCGTCGCTCAGGGGTCGCCCTTCTTCGGCGGTCAGGTTCGCCAGGTTGCTTTCGACCTCGGCGAAGCCGACCCCGCCGATCTTTCCGCCGCTCCCGTACCCGGTGCCGCCCTGTCCGGCGGTCCCGTACCCGTGGCCGCCTCCCTGGCCGCCATGGCCGAGATCGCGACTGACACTGTAATTGCTGATTCCGCCGCTGCTGCCGCCTTCGGCCTGAATCGCCACCAGGGCGCGTTGAGCGCGGGCCTGCCCCGGGACTTTCGGATCCGATTTTTCCAAGCGCGCCTCGGTCCCGAGTTTGGCGACAGGAACTTCATCCATCAGATCGGAGAAGTTGCTCTTGAAGGCCAGAACGCCAGTCTTTTCGGCCTTCTTCCTGGCGACCTCGGTTCCGCTTTCGGCCGGTTTCGCCTCGGTTTGCGGCTTTTCGGGCTCCTTCTTCGCCTCGACCGCAACCTTGTCCGGTTCTGCCGGCTTCTTCTTCTCTGGTTCCGCCTTCTTCTCCTCGGGCGGCTTCTCCGGTGCCGCCGGTTTTTCCTTCTCCGGATCGGCCTTTATCTCCTCGGGCGGTTTCTGCGGGACCGGGGCCGGCGCCGGCACGGGAGGCTCCTGTTTGACCAGCATCGCCAGCCGCTGGGGGATGACGACGACCGGCTGGTTCCGATCCGGAAGTGGCACGTGGATCAGGGGAATGGCGACTCCGAGAACCAGGCTCCAGACCATCGCAACCAGAAGTGCCCGCCGAAACCGCCTTTCGCTCTCGAGGTTTTTCGACCAGGGCATGAGCATCGGCCGATACGGGACGAACGAAACCTCCCGGTCGACCAGGAACTCTTCCTGGCGCCGCTCTTCCCGGGCGTAAGCCTGCTGAACCTCGTAGTGCAGCTCATCGAGATCGTCCAGCTGCCGATCGATCCGTGTCCGGAGCGACTCCCGTTTCTCTTCAAGCCCGGCGGTCTGCGCTTGGAAGTCCGCGATTCGGCCGCGCAGCCGTTCGGCGTGGACCGCAGCAGCCTCGCCGTTCGCCAGCCCTTCCCAGAACAGGTCAGCGGCCCCCAGGTCCTGCAGCCGGTCGAGAGCAGCGCAGGCATCCTGCAGAATGTCGACGCGCTGGCGCCCTAGCGCAAAGGTCTCCAGCTCCGCCTCGACCGCCCGCAGGTCGCCTTCCAGCGTCGCGACGGCCTGCCTGCGCTCATCGATCTGGGCGTTCAGAGGCGCCAACTCCTGTGACAATTGCGATGTCGTTTTCACGGGCGTCCCAATCAGGTTTGCGAGGCCTTCTGGATCACCGCCAGGGATATCATCCCGTATCCAGAATCCGTACAGGTTGTCATGATTTTCTTGAGCGCCCGAAAGGGGATCGTCTTGTCGGCGAGGATGGTGATCTCCCGGCTTTCGGCGACCGTCTTGGTGTTGATCCCGATGATGTTCCGTTCCAGCTGTCCCAACCGCTCACTGATCGCGGGCACTCTTTCGCTCGTCGACGCCAGCATGTCGGGAGTGGCGATGACGGCCTCCCCCTGCACCAGCACGACCTCGGGGCTGACCGTGATGACCACCGTTTCCCTGGGCTTGGCTTCCACCACAGAATCGGGCAGCTTGATCTGCTTGGGGGTGGTCAGCACTTCGCTGGAGGACGAATTGGCCAACAGGAAGAAAACCAGGATGGTGAACACATCCATCAGCGAAGTCAGATTGAGGCCGGTCAGTTTTTTCCGACTCCGCTCCATTCGCCGGATCCGTCTGCTGTCTCTCATGGCGCATCTCCTATCGATACCAAGGGAAAGAGTGCCAGTTTCTGCCTCTCCAGCCCCTGGTCATCCGACAGTTCCGCCTCCCGAACCGTGTCCATGACCCGGATCAGCGCGTCATACTCGATATCCGGTTCCATCAAGACGGTTGCGTCTTCCTTCTGCGGGTAATCCTTCTTGAGCCGGACCAGCATCTCGGACAACTTCTCGAGATCGTAGTCGCCGCCTTTCGTGGGGAGTGCGGCCACCACTTGGGTTCCATTGGCGAGCTCAAGCCCCGCCTTGCGCACCACCACCTCGATGGTGAAGTTCGGCTGGACGATCGCGGACCCGCCCGCCGCGGTCGGCACGCTCAGCTCCAGAATCGTCACCCTCGAGAAGACGGCGCCGATGAGCAAGAACGGAACCAGGACCACCATCAGGTTGAGAAAGGTGGTGACGTCGAGCCCTGGAGTTGCCTTGCTTCGCCGCCGGTGGTGACGTCGCCTGGTCATGATGGGACCGTCAGGTGGTGGCGCTTGGTGAAGTTGGAGATGCTGTTCAGCGCCTTGACCGACGCCATCTCCAGGCTGTCCACGATCTGCCCGGTGGTCGAGGTCAGCTTGGCATGGACCAGCAACAGCGGAATCGCCACCATCAGGCCGAACGCCGTGGTGTTCATGGCCACAGAGATACTGGCCGAGAGCAGGTCGGCCTTTTCGGCGGGGTTGGCATGGGCAACGGCGGTAAACGCTTCGATCAGGCCCATGATCGTGCCGAGCAGGCCGAGCAGTGTGGCGATATTCGACAGGAGGCCCACATAGGGGGTGCGCTTCTCCAGCTGAGGGATGATCTCCATCATGCTCTCTTCCATGGCGATCTCGATATCCTCGCGCCGACGGACCGCGCCCTGCCGCGCCAGTCCCAAAGCGAGCATCTGCGAGATGGTCGATGTGTCCTCGTTGACCATCTCGCGCGCCTTGTCGAAGTCGCCGTCCGATAGCACCGGCTGGATCTGGAGCCACATCTTGCGATTCTTATTCCGGGTCCGCGTCAACTGCACCCAGCGCTCGACCGCGATCGCAACGCCGACCGCGAACACGAGCAGAATCGGGTACATGAACATGCCGCCCTTCTGGAAGAAGCCAACGATTGAATAGATGCCCATCTGTTTTCCTCCCGCATGATCGTTTGTGGCTGATGTTTCGGTTCAGGGTATGCGTCAAGCCCGCAGCTGCGGGTTATGGCCTGTGACTCGCTTTTTCGGTGCTGACCCGGTAATACGTCAGCCGCCGTTGGAAGACGTCCCGATCGACCGGCGCGGCGTTCCCGTCCAGCAGCATGTTCAGGCTGGTTTCTTCGCCGAGCTCGGAGCTCTTCCAGGGGACGATGTAGAGAGACTTCGGGGCCTCATCGTTTCCGACGATCGACATTCCGGATAGTTCCTTTGCCTCGGGCGGAGACCGTCTTTCCTCCTGGCCGACATCCTGGGCCATGACCGTGAACGCCGACAGCAGGGTCAGACAGGCGCTGAGAATCACCATCCGTTGCATACTGCGTCTCCTCTTCTCTTCTTCCTTCGATGGCCCTGTGTTTCGAACGATCGGTCCACCATCCCCCGGCTCACCTCCCGAGGCGTTGGCGGAGGTCGGCAAGCCACACACCCACCTGTTCGTCTCCCGGATTGGCCGCGCTGTAAAGCTCATACTGGCCGAGGGCGCACGCCAGGTCGTTCAGATAGAGGTCACAGAGGATGCCGAGATTCCGGTGCGCCGCGGCGTAGCCCGGGAACCGCGCCAGAACCTCTTGGTAAACTGCCCTCGCCTCCGTGAACCGCCCGCCCCTGCGCAGCAGCAGTCCGTACGCATTACCGGCCACGGGGTGCGCGGGGAACAGCTCCAGCGCCTTTTTCAGGTTCTCTTCGGCCGGCTCCGGCTGGCCGAGCTCCCGATAGGCCAGCGCGATGTCGATGTACGGGGCGGTGACGCCCGGTTCCTGGGCGATCACCGGCAGCAGCAGCTCGATGGCCCCCGCATAGTCCTGCCGGTCCAGACAGGCGACCCCAGCGGCGAAATCGCTTTGCCAGTTTTCCGGACGGTTGGGGACCTCGCGGATGACGAACCCGGAGTCGTCCGGCAGCGGCGTCACGCTGGGGCCGGCCGGGACAGGAGGGGGAGCGAGGCTGGCGACAGCCGGCTCCGGCAGAACCGTCCCGCGGGTGGCGCAGCCGGAGAGCACCGTCAGCAACCCTGCCAGCAGGGTCAAGCCGAGACCGACGTTGAACCACCCTGAGCGCGGGCGGTGTATCACTCTGTTCGGTCTCATTCGAGATACCCCCACTTGTTGGAAGCCTCCACCCCGTGGTCGGACTCATTGCCCCCTGCCGCCGGTTGATCGACCGCGAGCGGTGCGGACTCCGTTGCCGCCTGTGCTGCATCCGCACCGGGCACCTGTTCCTCGGCAGCGGCCTCCTCCTCCGCGCCCTCTTCTGCAGGACCGGGGACAAGAGGCTGCGGGCGGGCGATCTCGTACGTGTAGCTGTCGAAGGAGGCGATGACGGCGCTCTCCTGCTCCGGCTTGGCGTAGCGGGCCGGAAGGGAGATCGCCAGTTTCTGGAGGCTCTTTTCGATCCATTCGTTGTAGACCCCGAGGGAGATCAGCTGGAGATTGCTCTCGTGTACCGCGATCGCCCTTTCCTCGAAGGGGTAGGCCTGCTCTTCGATCGCCAGCTCGTACTCTTCCAGCTCGAGGGGGCTCAGCTCCATGGGGCGTTCGGACGCCAGCAGCGCCTCGCTGAAATGGGCGTAGATCTCCGCCAGGTAGAAGGTTGCCGCGGCGGTGACCTCTCCGACCTCGTAGTCGAGAAGCTTCGTGAAGTCTCCCGTCGCCGTCTTCATCGCCTCCTGCTTCTCGAGCAGGGTCTGTTCGATCGGTTTGACCAGCTCGATGGAGACCAACCGGTCGTAGCTCAACTCGGCCAGCACCAGGGCCGCCTTGGCAGCGATATACCGGGTCCGAGCGGTCCGCTCGGTCCCGGCCTTCGCCTCGACGGCGACGATGGTTCGGAGCTCCTGTAGGTAGCTCTCCCGATCGTCGGCGGCCTTGAGGATGTCGGCGATCTTAGTGCGGGTTTCCAGGTGCGGCGGCACCGGCTGGGGGAAATGGCCGACGAACCGTCGATAGACCTCGAGCGCCCGGTCGGGCCGTTCGGCTTGTTCGTACAGCTCGGCGGCGATCAACAGTGCGTCTTGCCGGATCTGGACATCTTCGGCTTCCGATTCGATCCGCTCGTACTCCTCGGCCGAGCGGGCAAGCTGCCCGTCCTCCCGGTACACGAAGGCGAGTTTCTTCGTCACCTCGGACTGCAGCTCATGCCCGGGGAAACCGGCCCGGAAATCGAGCAGAATCCGGGCCGCCTCCGCCCAGTCCTTGAGCTGAATCAGGGCTGCGGCGGCGTCGTAATCGGCGTTCGACCGGATCTTCGAGGTCGGCGCCGTCTGCCCGACCCGGAGAAAATGGTTCGCGGCAGTCCGGAAGTCCTCCTGGTGATTGGCCTGCTCCCCCTGCCTGTAGATCGATGCCGCAAGGTTGTCGACCAGGGCGGCGCGGGTCTCGTCCTGTTCCGGAAGCAGGTCCAGAACCTTCAGGTAGCTCTCTTCGGCCTCTCCGAAATGCTGCAGCTCGTAACTCGAGTGAGCGATGACCAGCCAGGCCGAGCGACGGACATCGGACTCGGCGGCCGGGAACGTCTCGATCAACTTGCGTCCGCCGGCCAGGGCCTGCTCGAACTCCTGCAGCCCGTAAAGGTCATCCACGGCCGCGCCGAGAACGACGGCCGCCTTGTCGTGCTCCGGGAAGGTCTCGGCAAACTGCAGCGAGCTGCGCACCACCTCCCGCCGAATCGGGTCGTCATCGACCGGCCGCGCGGTGTCCAGATCGCGACGGTAGGCGTAGACCGCCGCGTATCCCGCCGTCGCGGACCGCTCGTGGGGCGGATAGACGTAGGCGGTCTTTTCGTATTCCACGGCGGCCTCGCCGAAGGAGTGGTTCTCCATCAGCAGGTCGGCCAGTTGGTAGTTAATGGCCGGTGACTCACCCTCCCGCGGGAAGGAGGCGAGGAACTCCCGATACCAGTGCAGCGCCTCGCGGTAGTTCTCCGGTTTCTGCTCCTGGACGCGCGGGTCGCGGTAAAGGGCATGGTAATGATTGGCCAGATCGGTCAGGTTGGTCTTCAGGTAGGCGAGAACCTCCGGGCGCTCGCCCGGCTGGAAGTGCTGCCAGTATTGGGCCTGCAGGCCGTAATTGGTGGCGAAGGCTTTCTTCGCCTCGATAACCAGCGAGGGGAAGCCTCCGGCGATGTTGATGTCGATCGCCCGCATGTGGAACTGCGGCGCCTTCCTGTGGAACCGGTTCCTGCTGACGAAGGCGTTGTAGGTCGCGACCGCGTCGCTGTAGCGGCGTTTGGTGTAATAGTACTCGCCGAGGTTGCCGTAGACGCTGTCCTCGTAACTGCGCCCCCCCTGCATGGCGAAATAAGCGACCGCCGAATCGGCTCCGCGCAGGTTGGAGAAGCTCAGGCTGATGACCCGGAACGTGTCATCCATGCGCTTACGTTCCTGCTCGTCCTCGGTTTGATCGAAGTCGTACCCCACCGACACCTGGTAGTCGAGCAGCGCGATGAATCTGTGCAGCGCCTCCTCGTACAGTTCCTGCTTGTAGAAGGTCCAGCCCAGCTTGTAGAGGGCCAGCCGGTAAAGCAAGGACCCGACCCCGAGGGTCACGATGCTCGAGTAAGCCTCTTCGGCGTCCAGGTAGCGCCGATGGGCGAAGAAGAACTCGGCACGGCGGAACTGCACCTCGTCGAGATAACGGGACTGGGGAAATTCACTCACCAGGCGGTCCATCACCTCCATCGCCTCTTCAATCCGCCCCAGCTCTTCGTAGGCGCGGGACATCTGGTAGAGCACCTGATCGTTGCGCCGGTACGCCGGGTATTCCGCGAGCAGTTTCTGGTAGAGTGAAACCGCTTCGCGGGCCCCGGCCCGGTCCAGGTCGTCGGTTGCCGCCGTTTCGCTGGTCGGCAGAGCATCTCCGAGGCTCGTGCGCCGCTCGAAATCAGCGTCGGATTCCTCGTCTGACGCCGCGGCCGCAGGCCACGCCGCCGGGGGGGACGTTGCCGGCGCAGGTGCCGGTGCGGACAGGGTCGGAGCCTGGTCCGTCGACGGCCGGTCGCCGCTGATGAAGCCGTATTCCTTCTCGATCTTCAGATCGGCCAGCCGGCGAATCGCCTCGGGCGCCATAGGCGCATCCGGAGCCTCCTCGAGAAAGCGCTGGTAACCCGCCATCGCCTTTTCCAGTCCGCCTTCGACCCGCTCCCTCTGGATGTCGAGGCTGACCCCGCGCAGGCCGGCGATCGTCTTCCCGCCGCTGCCCGACGCGCAGGCCTGGAGCAGCAGCGGCAACAGCACCACAAAGAGTCGCGACCGGTTCATCGCTCGCTCCCCTTCACCCCTTCGGTCCGGCTGGCGCGGTCGTAGCTGTCGGCGAAGGCGAACCGGGCCTTGACCTGGAACTCTTCCAGGCGATCGCGGCGTGCGGTCAGTTCGTTCACCGCCATCACTTCGATCAGGTGCCCCTGCCGGGGTAGCACGGTTTCGACCTGTTCCAGGGAGGCCGCGATCCGCTGCCGGAGACGGCGAATCGTCCCGTCGTACCCCTCGCAGCTCTGGGTGGCGGCCTGCCGGGTCCGCACGAAAGCGGTGTACTGCTCGTTCAGCTGCGCGACGTCCTGATTCAGCGCCTGCAGATTCCGGTGGGCGTCGGTCAGCCGCCGGTCGTAATCGGTCCGGATGTTCCAGGTCAGCACGCCCCGCAGGCGCTCGATCCGCATTGTCTGGTCGGGATGCCCTTCGACACCCGGAACCCCCAGCGCCCGTTCGAGTTGCGCGAGCCGTTCGCGGACAATCCGCTCCGGCGCGGTCGCCAGGAAATCGGGGCGCGGGTTCACCAGCAGGTTCTGCAGGCGCTTGGCGATCCGGTCTCGCTGCTCCAGGCGCAGCCGCATTTGTGAATCCAGCTCCTGGAATCTGCTGTCGATTTCCGGCAACAGCGGCTGGTAGTAGGCCCGGCGGATGGCGATGATCTCCTCGTAGGCGTCCAGGTCTCCCTGCCAGGTTTCCAGCTTGCCGCGCACTCGATCGAGATCGAGATAGTTCTGCATCGACTCCTGGAAGTCGTGCGAGGCCAGCAGTTCCAGGAGGTAATAGGTCTCGGGAGAACCGGGGAGGGTGCGGAGCCTGACGACCCAGTCGGCGTCCTGCCGCAGCTCCTCCCGCGTCAGTGCCTCGAGAAACCTTCCTTCGCGGATGCTCTGGATCGATGCGCCGAGCTTGTCGATCTCCGCGGCGATCGTCTCCAGGGCGCTGCCGTACAGCAGCGCCGCCTTGCCGTAGACCCCCAATTTGCCGTAGGCGTAGGGGACGGCGAGCAGCGCTTCCTGGACCGCGACATCGGTCACTTCGCGCTCGACGAGGACGCTCCAGGGCACCAACGCCCGCTCGAAGCGGTCCTGCGAGGCATCCGCCCACCCCGAGCCGAGCAGCGCCCGATTGGAGAAGGGGCCGTCCAGGCGGACGCGATCCAGCACCTCGGTGGCCGCCGTGAAGTTTTTCTCCTCGAGCAGCCTGTCGCCGAGCACCAGGTTCGCCTTGTCCCGGATCGCCAGGATGACCGGGTCGTCGCTCCTGAGCTGGCCGGTCTGGTCGAGGGCCTGCCGCCCCTGGCGCTCCTGGCCGTTGCCGAGCAGGGCGACACCGAGGTTGTATCCGGAGAAGCCTTCCAGACGCTTGGCCGTGTGAAGCTGCTGCAAAATGGGGATGGCGTCAGCGAGCTGTCCGCTCGCCATGAGCGCCTGCGCCCGCAGGAAGGGGAGATCGTCTCTGATCTCTTCCGGCACGGGCCCCTCGATCCGCTCCAGGGCGGCCAGGGCTTGGAGCGGCTGGTCCTTGTGGAAGTAGATTCTTGCCAGCCGGTAGCTGGCCTCGTTGCGCACTGTCTCTTCGACATCCCCTTCGATGACCGCCGAGATCGCCCGCCCGGCCCGACGATGCATGCGGTAAGCCAGCTCGAAATCTCCGACATGGAATTCGGCCTGACCGACATGGCGGTAGAGGGAATCGAGCTCCCGCTGATCGAGGCCGTAGTGCTGTGTCAGCTCGGTGTCGAGCCGGGAAATCGCCTCGAACCACTCCCCCTGATGGGCGCAGTACAGGGCCTCGCCGAAATAGAGGTCCTGCAGCTCTCTCGGAGCCCTGGGGCCGGCCGCCGCGGTGGACGCCGTGAGCAGCACGGATGTCAGAAACACGGTCACGCGGGTCATGAACTACCTGTCTTCAAACGTGATCGAGTGCCGAGCCAGGGTGATCTTGACGATCTTCGGCCCGACGCCCTTCTCCACCCGGTAGCTGTCCGACCGCTGGAACTCGCCCCCCCCTTCCGACTTGCCGTGGAAACTCACCTGCAGCGGATGGGAGCCGGTGAGGAGATTGCCGGTGAAGAGTCGTTGCACGCCGCCCAGGCGCAGCGCTTCGTGCTCCTTGTAGCTGTAGAGGTGGTGCGCGGCCTCTCTCTCCCCCAGCCTGAGGTCGACCGAGTCGAGGCGAAATGCCTCCCCGTCAGCCAGGGAGACGAAGACCGTGACCTGGGTCTCCGAGGGGTAGAGCAATTTTTCCTCGAGCAGATTCAGCTCCGCCGCAATGGCGAGGACATCGCTCTTGATCTCCTGGACCTGCTCATCCAGCCCTTTGAGCTGCTCCTTGGAGACCTCCTCCCCCCGGGCCGCCATGCTTACCCCCAGCAGGACCCCGACGCCGAGAACGATTGCCTTCAAAGGTGTCGTCATGATTGCCCCTTGTCGTCTCTCATCGCGTTCTCTTCCCATCGTCAAAACTTTCCGACCAGGTTAATGAAGAGCCCCTGGTGGTCGTAGTCCAGGTCGGTCAGATCGTCGGAAAACGTGCTGAAATTGTAGCCGACCCCCAACTTGGCGTGGTTCCCCAGGTGCCGATAGAGACCGAGCAGTACTCCGCTGAGTCGATCCCCGGCGTCGGGCAGATCGAGCATCCGCCCCTCGACCAGGGCATCCCAGCGATGGAGGATGTGCCAGTCGGTTCGCAGGACATAGAGGTGTGCGTTGCTGCTGAAGAACTTCGGATTGACCCGGTCGAGACTCACTTCGCCCAGGCGGTAGGCGTACTTGCCACCCACGGTCAGCGTCCGAATCAGGTCGTAGGTTACGTCGATTGCGGCAATGTGGCTGCGCTGGATGAAGCCGCTGGCCGTTGAGCTGCCCGAAACTTGATCGACAACCGGGAGGTTGGAGAAATAGGTGTACTTGAGAAGGGCGTTGAGCCGGTCGTTACGAACCGGCCGGTATGCCGAACCAAGAACCGCCTCGGTGTACTCGCCGTCGAAGAATTCTCCTTGGGAACTGGTGCTCTGGGCAAAGTTGAACTTGCCGATCAGCCGCCAGTCCGGGGACAGTTGGTACCTGAGGCTGTTCTTCAGGAGCCAGGTGGTTCGCTCGATGACGCTGGCGTCCGTCTGCTCGGAATCGTCCTTCCGATACTCGACCGCGCTCGCGATCTTCAGCCTGTCGAACCCGTAGCCGGCGCTGACCCCCGCGGCGGTCCGTTTGGTCTCGGCACCCGTCTGACGGTCCTTGAGGGTGCCGAAATCGACGTTCGCGCCCAGATTGAGTCGGTCGCCGGGGCTGAGCTCCACGCCGGTCGAATGTATCAGGCCGGTCGGGACCTCGCCGTGGGTGTAGCGCTCCTCCAGGTAGACGCTGGCACTGTCGGAGTAGCGGGTCCGAAAACCGGACACCATGCTTCCCTTGCGGGCCCGCAGACCATTGTCGGACCGCTCGTTCTCCAGGGCGTAGTTGAGATAAAGGGTGGTCCGGTCGGAATAGAGATACTCGGTGCCGAGCCGGCCGGCCGTCCCGAGGTCACCGCCCGACACCTCGCCGGTCAGGTTCAGGCGGTCGGTCACCCGGTAGCTGCCGCCGCCGCCGAGGCGGTTGTTCTCCTCGCGGGTGCCGGTCGTGGCGAGCGATCCCTGAAGGAAGCCGTAACTGGTCCAGCGCTCCGTGGAATCATAGAGCAGCTTGAGGAGCGCATCGGTCCGCTCCCCCTGCTCCTGGGTCAGGGGAACCACGGCGGAATCGTCGCTGCGGCGATCGTGACGCACCCCGGAGCTGAGACTCCAGTGTTCGGTCGCCTGATAGACCACATCCACTTCCCCGGTTTCTGTTTGAAGTCCCTTCTTCTGATCCAGCTTGTCCGCCTTGAGCTGCAGGTCGACGCGATCCGACACCGGTACCTCCAGGGTTCCTCCGTACTGCCGCGTGTCTGTGGCGGTGACCAGTCCCGGGGCCGTATACCCGCCCTCCAGCTGCTGAACGTAGGAAGTGACCCGCCCACGGGCTCCGGAGAGGACATCCTCGACGGCTAGGCTGCCGTCGGCGCGATAGGCCCGGGCCGCCGTCGTGCCGTCTGCTGCCGTGCTGCCGGTAAAATTGAAACCGCCGTCGTCGGAGGTCGTTTCGACCAGACCCGGCCCCTTGCTGCGACCGGTTTCGAGCTTGAGCCAGGACCCGGCCGATTTGCGCAGGGTCAGGTCGGCCGCCGCGAGACTGCTCTCGTCGCCGTCCTCCTCATCCCGAGTGGCGGTCACCCCGAGCTTGACATGGTCGTTCAGCCAGTAATGTGCCCGGCCGCCGATAGGAAGCGTTTCCGGTTCTTCGAAACCGGGCGTGAATTCGTAGCGGACCACCAGGTAGGCGGGATGACCGCCGCTGGTGTCGCTTTGCACCAGCAGGGCATCGTCCGCGCTCGGGGAGAGGGGTTGGGACAAGAGCACCCGCCCCTGCAGGTAATCGATGTCGTAGTCGAGGCCCGGGGTCAGGTTCTTCACCTGGAGCACCAGACCGGAATCCTTGTCGCGGATTTCGATGCGCAGCCGCTCGGAGCCTTCCAGCAGGTCCCGGCGACGCAGGTAATAGAGGGATCCACCGGTGCCGCGGAACTCGTCGCGTCCGGCCACGGTTCCCGGGTCGGCGGCGAACCCGTCCAGCATCAGGCGCTGCTCGCCGAAACTGGTCACGGCGGCGGATTGATGGTGCAGGTTCGCGCCGTACAGTCCCCGATCGACGTGGGCCAGATCGTTGTCGGTGTAACCGATCTTGAAGTTTCCCCAGAGCCCGTAGCTGTCGTCCTTTTTCAGCTTCAGGTAGAATTTGCCCAGAGTCGGCGCATCCTCCTCGACCGTGCTGTCGTCGCCGAAGGTCGGCTGGCCGCGGTCCGGATCGATGCGCCGGAACAGTGCCTCGGGTGACTTGTCGAGGAAGTTGCTGAAGATCTCGTCCAGTTCGTCCTCGCGGGTGTCGGCGCTCGCCGTCAGCTCCCATCCGGAGCGAAATTTCCCCCGGGTATAGAAGGCCAGCCGCCCCTGCCCATCGATGTCGTCGCGATAGCGCCTGTCATCGGGGTTCAGAAGACCGGCCGGACCGTCGGTTCGATTGACGCCCAGGGTCAGATCGGCGATCCCGACGCCGAACCAGTCGCTCCTGTCCAGGGCCAGGTCGCGCAGAAACAGTTCGCCGTTGCCGGCCCGATCAAGGACGGCAAGCTCCACCGTATGCAATCCCTCGGGGAGGATCGTTTCGGCTATGAATTTTCCTTCCGAATCGACCGGCACGGGGTAGCCGGCCAGCCAGACCGAGTGGCCGGAGGGGACCGAGGTGCCCTGGGCCAGTATCGTCCCGCCGCGCAGCGGAATGTTGCGGCGGGCCAGGCGGCTTTCGCCGTAACCGGCCAGCAGCTCCCTGCCCACGTCCGACTGGCCGGCGGAGGGATCGATCCGTGCGACGACCCACAGTGGCTGGGCGGCGGTCTCGTCGTAGCGTCCCCGAGCGTCGTAGACCCGCACCAGATATTTCAGCTTCCGTCCGGTTGCGGATACGGGCTCGAACTCCGGCTGCCACTGCGCCAGTCCGGCGGCATCCATTTCCGCCACCGCCAGCGGCTCATCCCGCTCCGACTGCTCCTCGGCGAAAATCCGCACTTCAGCCCGCTCGATGAAACTCGGATAGTTGGTGTACAGGCGGAAACGAACCAGATTTTCAGGGAATTCCGTCGATTCATCATCGCGGTAGCCGATGGTCCGCGGCCAGGCGGTGACATTGAGACGCGGCTCCCGGCGCAGAGCATCGGCCTTGAATTGCACCTGCGCCAGCGCCAGCGCCAGGTCGGTGCAGCGCTGGACATCCGGAATGCTCTTCCCCGGGTCGTCCACCGGCAGGCCGTCGACGCTGATCCGCATCAGATTCAGACCGAAGGGGTTGGCGGTCTTCACCTCGCGCTGCAGTCGGGTGATCTCCACCCCTTCGTAATCATCCAGGGCGACCAGTTCGTCATAAACCACCTGAACTTCGACCCGGGAGGTCTCCGACGCCACGAAGCCGGCATTGACCACGTCGTCGGACTGGACGTAACCATGCCCTTCGAATTCCGCCTCCCCGGCCGCCAGCCCCATTGGCTCGCTGACAGCCGCCATCGTCCGCCCGGCCCGCGCCGTCGACCAGCCGATGTCGTCCCCGTAGATCGAGGCGGTGCGCCGGTCGAGGCGCTCGTTGCTGGAGTAGCCGATGAAACGCAGGCGCACGTTGCTCTTGTCGCGCACCTCACCCATGATTCGGCGCAACGTCTCGGCCGTACCGGCGGGGATGACCGGCTGGCCGTCCCGGAACAGGATCGGCTCGACCCCGCCGGACGGGGAGTGGTAGATCCGGGTAACGGTCTCGGCGCCGGCGTCTCCCGGGCAGAGCTGCGGCTCGTCGGGAAGCTCCTGGAGCGGGTCGTCGTGCCAGAACTCCACCTCGACGCGGCGATTGAGCATCCGCCCCTGCGGGGTGTCGTTCGACGCGACCGGGCGAGTGGAGCCCCGTCCTTCACTGAGAATCGCCGTCTCCGGGAGCCCGAGACCGTCCTGGATCGCCAGGGACACGCGCCGGGCTACCGCCTTGGACAACCCGAGGGGGTTGCCGTAGATCCGCTCTTCCCGACCCGTCAGCGGGGTGTCGTCGGTATAGGCGATGAATTTTACGACGACGTTCCGCTTGCTGCGCAGATTCTCCAGGGCCTGGCCGATCTGCTGCAGGAACCTGTCCGGCACTCTCACCAGCCCTTCCTCGTAATGCAGGGGAGCCAGCAGGTTCTTGACTTTGGTCCGACGGGAATGCCCCTCCAGGTATTGCAGCTTGCAGACGGTCTCGGTCCGGCAGACCTTGATGCGGTTCACCTCGCGGGGGACGATCACCTCTTTTTCGACCGTTTTTTCGCCGATCTCTTCGTACCAGACCTCGACCTCCACCCGGCGGTTGCGGGCCCGCCCCTCTTCTGTGGCGTTGTCGGCAAGGGGCTGACTGTCGCCCAGGCTTTCATAGGAGATCGCTTCGGGGGGAAGTTGCAGCGCGTTCTGGAAGTATTCGGCGGTGGTCCCGGCCCGTTCCCGGGACAGCCCGATGTTGTCGCCATACAGGGTCTGCAGTGCCGGCTTGAGCGGCAGGGAATCGCTATGCCCGACGAAGTGAAGTCGGACGTTGGCGCGGTGGCGCATGCCGTCGAGCACGGCGCGCAGCCGGTCAAGGGTTTCGGCAGGGATCTCCGCCTCGCCCTCGCGGAAGGGAATCGGCGGGACCACGTCGGCGAGCTTGACGGTTCTGACCTCCGGCTCGACGACCTGACGCCTCTCTACACGGTCCCCCTGGTCGGCGGCGAGTACGGCCGGATCGAGCAGCCAGGTCCGGAACGGTTCGTCGACCGGAAGCTGCTGTTCGGTGGTCGCACCCCATCCGACCGACTCGCGGACTCCGGCCTGCGTCCAGCCGGCCGCAAACGCCGCCGTCGGGGCGACCGAGCTTTCGACACCGGCCGCCAGAATGACGCCTAGACAAGAGACGATGATGTTCCGCGTTACCATCCGTGGTTACCTGCTTCTCCTACGAGTCGCCGCTGGGGACGCGTATCACTCTTCCGGCCGCCCGGCTCAGGGCGGCGAGCCGCGTCGCCAGAACACGTGGGTCTCGATATCCAGCCGGTCGCCTCGCCCCGACCGCTCCCAGCGCCCGGAGATGTCCTTCTTCAGCGCCTTGAGGCGGCGCTGCACGAGCCCCTGATCCTCGATATCCGCCAGGTACGAGAGGCGCAGCACCGACGGCGATTCCTTCAGCAGCCGAAGCAGCTGATCGAGCCTCCCCTGCCACTGCAGGCGCAGATCGGTGGTCTCCGGCTCGTAGGCTGCGTCGGCGACATCGAGAGTCACCACCCGGTGAATCGTCGCGCCGAAATTGAAACGCAACACTTTGCCCCGCGTGGCGCGCTGCACGCGGGGATTCTCGGTGGTCACGCGATACCCGCTCGGCAGGGTGCGGTCATCCAGTTTGAGGATGAAGTTGCTGCCCCGCTCCCGGTCGGGAACCGCCGCACAGGCGAGATGGAACCGCCCGTACTGGTCGGTGTTGACGATCAGCCCGCGGGCGGTTACCAGCCGGACTCCGGACAGGCCCGGTTCCCCCTCGTCCTGGTGACCATTCAGGTTGCGGTCGTCGAAGACCTTGCCGATGACGTCGGTGCAGTCGAAGTCCGGATCGGGGACGACCCGAACGGTTGCCGTCGCCTCCTCGGAGATCCGGGCCCCGGTCAGGGCGTTCAGCACTTGGGCCCGGTTGACGTATTCGTTCTCGGAAGCCCCCGCGCCGACCACCAGCAGCAGTTGCAAGGTACGACGCTGATCGGCCTGCAGGGTGAGGCCGTCCCAGCTCAGGACCAGGCCGTTGACCGTCGGCTCCCGCGGGTCGCCGTCCAGGCGGGCGGAGTCCGCCACGTACTTGAAGCCGGCCGGGAAGCGATCAACGAGGCTCAGGTCGTAAAGCGGGGCACCGAGCAGATTGCTCACGGTAATCGTGTACGGCACCAGCTCTCCCCGGCTGACATTGAGCTTTGCGGCGGTCTTGGAGATCGAGACGGTCCCGTCCAGGATGGGATCGATCGGAATCGGGTTATTGAAGATCTGGCTCTGCCCCGGGACCGATCCGTTGCTCAGGGTCAGGTTCAGGTAGTAGGTGGTATCGGCCGTCCGCGGCGGGACCGACGGCGCCGGTGGGGAAGAGGATGTCGTCGCTTCACAGTACTCGGGCGTGGTCGGCACCGCGTCGGCGCTCGACCCGGGGCAGGTCGGCACCGAAAACGGAGGCGTCGTCGCGTCACTGGCAGGGGGGATGATCCGCGAGGGAGCCGTGTCGTAGCCGGCCCCCCCCGGGGTGACCTCGATCAGGTATGCCCCCCCCGGCGGGCAGGCGGGGTCGCTGAAGTTGAGGTCGAACTTGTAGAAGCCATGCGCCGGGGTGACCTGATTTTGCTGCACCGGGTCATCGAAGCAGGAGCTCGGCAGCGGGATGCCGGTCGCCCCATTCACCATGGCCAGTCGTGCGCCGCCGACCGGGGTCCGCTGGACCGAGTTGTAGACCGTGCCGTTGGGGGCGATCGGCAGGTTCAGGTTCTGCAGATTTTCCCCGCCGGCGACGGTGATGCCGGTGATCCGCTGCGGGCCGTTGGTGAAAGGGGAAGCGGCGTTCCCCAACGATGGGGTATTCGCCCCAGCCCCCGGCGCCAGGAAGCGCAGTTCATAGCCCTCCGTGGCCCCCGTGTTGGGCGCCAGTCCCGACAGGCGGTAGTTGCCGTCGGCGTCGGTCAGCACCGTGGCGAGCATCTGACTGCTGCGGTACAGTTCGACGGACCACCCTGCCATCCGCTGCTCGCCGCTGTCGCCGAGCTGGTTCAAGTTGGCGTCATGCCAGACGCTGCCATTGAGGGTCCCGCTGCCCGGGACGCCGCCGACTTCGATCGACACACTGGCGGAGGCGCTCTGGGCGGGGTCGTTCCAGGTGACCACCCCAGTGTTGGTAATGGTCGTCCCGATAGGGAGCGCCGCAGGGACCCGGACGCGGAAGCGCACGACGGCCGTGCCGCCCGGCGGCAGGTCGCCGTACGCCCCCGCCAGCA
>CAZYJP010000002.1:0-25936 GCA_964647795.1 uncultured Thermodesulfobacteriota bacterium | reverse complement strand
CGCGATTCGGCGCCCCGTCCGTGGGGCGCGCTGCAGGCCGTTCTTCAACGGCCTGTTACAGCGGAATGTTCCCGTGCTTGCGCGGCGGGTTCGAGTCGCGTTTGTGCCGGCAAGCCTCGAGGGCCTGGATGACGCGAATGCGGGTGTCCTCGGGGAGGATCACCTCATCCACGTAGCCGAGCTCGGCAGCTTGATACGGATTGGCAAAGCGCTCCGAGTACTCTTCGATCTTCTCCTTGCGCGCAGCCTTGGGGTCGTCGGCCTTGTCGATCTCCTTGCGGAAGATGATGTCCACCGCCCCCTGGGGCCCCATCACCGCGATCTCCGCGGTGGGGAACGCCAGATTCACATCCCCGCGGAGGTGCTTGGAGCTCATCACGCAGTACGCACCTCCGTAGGCCTTTCGGGTGATGACGGTGATTTTCGGGACCGTCGCCTCCGAGTACGCGTAGATGAGCTTGGCCCCGTGCTTGATGATGCCCCGGTACTCCTGATCGGTACCCGGGAGGTATCCGGGCACGTCCTCCAGGGTAATGATGGGCACATTGAAGGCGTCGCAGAACCGCACGAACCGGGCGCCCTTCACCGAGGCGTCGCAGTCGAGGCACCCCGCCAGGTAGTTTGGCTGATTGGCCACGATACCGACCACCATGCCTCCCATCCGGGCGAACCCCACCACGATGTTGGGGGCGTAATGCTGGTGGATCTCCAGGAAATCCCCATGGTCCGCCATGGCGTGGATGATGTCCTTGATGTCGTAACCCTTGTTGGGGTTGTCCGGCACCGTCTGGTTGATCTCGGGGAGCTTGCGGCCCACCGGGTCGTCGCAGGGCACCGCCGGGGGGTCCTCCAAGTTGTTGGACGGGAGAAACGACAGCAGTCTCTGGATCCGGGCCAGGCAATCCCGGTCGTCGGCAGCCAGGAAGTGCGCGACCCCGGACTTCTGGTTGTGGGTGAGCGCTCCTCCCAGGGCGTCCATCGTCACGTCCTCGTTGGTCACCGACTTGATGACCCGGGGCCCCGTGATGAACATGTGGCTGGTGCCGTCCACCATGAAGACGAAATCGGTCAGGGCGGGGCTGTACACCGCGCCCCCGGCACAAGTACCCACGATCCCCGATATCTGGGGGACCACGCCCGAGCTCATGACATTGCGGTGAAAGATGTTGGCGTACCCGGCCAGACTCTGGACTCCCTCCTGGATGCGCGCTCCTCCCGAGTCGTTGAGCCCCACGACGGGGGCCCCGTTCTTCAAGGCCATGTCCATGATCTTGCAGATCTTGTTGGACATGGTCAGGGAAAGGCTCCCGCCGAACACGGTGAAGTCCTGGGCATAGGCGTACACCGGCCGGCCGTCGACCCTCCCATACCCCGTGACGATCCCGTCACCCAGGAACTTCGTGGCCTCCATGCCGAAGTTCGTGCACTGGTGGGTCACGAGCTTGTCCACCTCTACGAAGGTTCCCGGATCGAAGAGCACCTCCAGCCGCTCCCGCGCCGTGAGCTTGCCCTGTTCGTGATGTTTCGCCACACGCTCCGCGCCGCCGCCGCCTTCCGCCTCCCGGTTCTTTTCGGCGAGGAGCTCGAACTTCTTCTCAAGACTCATCCGATTCCTCCTTACATCAGGTGTTCCATGCTCCAAGCTTCGTGTCTTCTGCCCGCCGAAGCCTTGGGCAGTGGCCATCAAGCCTCGAGCCGCCTCTCCGGCGCACTACCCGATGGTGAGCAGCACGGCGTCCTTGGCGACGGTGTCGCCCTTCTGGAAGAGCACCCCCTGGACCACCCCGTCCACGGGCGCCTCGAGACCGTTCTCCATCTTCATTGCCTCCAGGACCACGACGACGTCTCCGGCCTTGACCGGGTCACCCACCTTGACCAGGAGGTCCACCACCATGCCGGGCATCGGGGCGGTGACTTGCCCCTTGGCACCAGCCGCCGCGGCGGGGGATGGGGTGGGAGCCGCCGGCTGCGGGGCCGGGGCAGAGGGGGCGGGACGAGCGCCAGGAGCCGGAACTGCGGGAGCCGGAGCAGAGGCAACCGGCGTAGGCGAGGCCACGACAGGGACACCACCCAGTCCTTCCACCGCCACCTCGAAACACTCCCCCTCCACAAACACCTGGAAGGTTCGGGCAGCCGGTCCCGGGGCCGCGGCGGGCTTGGCCGGCTTCTCAACCAGATCTCCCGCCAGAGCCTTGCGGCACAGCTCCTGCTCTCGCTTGGCGTCCTCCAGGGTGCGGGGTTTCCACTCGGCAGGCGCCGGCTCCTTGCCCGCGCGCACGGCCAGGAAGCGCTTCCCGGTGGTGGGAAACATGTTGTACAGGAGGAGGTCGGCCCGGGTCTTGGCCAGATCGCCGATCTCCGCCCTGGCCTTCTCGAGCTCGGGCTCCAGCACGTCCGCGGGCCGGCAGGTAATCGGCGTCTCGCCTCGGGGGTATCCCTTGAGGGCCAGCTTCTGCAGCTCCGAATCGATGGGCCGGGGGGGCTCCCCGTAGAGGCCGTAACAGTAGTCCTTCACCTGCCCCGAGATCATCTTGTAGCGCTCGGCCAGCGCCCCTCCCGGCTTCCCCATCAAGACGTTCATCACGGCCTGGACCCCGACGATCTGGCTGGTGGGAGTGACCAGGGGAGGGTATCCCAGCTCTTGTCGCACCCGCGGGAGCTCCTCGAAGACCTCCCCGAGGCGGTGTTCCGCGCCGGCCTCCCGCAGCTGGTTGACCAGGTTCGAGAGCATCCCGCCGGGGGTCTGGTGCATCAGCACCCCGATGTCGGCGACGGCAAGGCGGGTCGTGTCGAGGAGATGCCGGTACTTGGGCGCGATGTCCTCCAGGTACTCGGCTACCTCGGTCAGGAGCTCCAGGTCGAAGCCGGTGTCCCGTTCGGTGCCCTGGAGCATCGTCACGATGGGCTCGATGGCCGGATGGCTCGATCGCCCCGCGAAGGGGGCCGAACACGTGTCGAGGATGTCCACTCCGGCGTCGATCGCGCGCTGAAACGCATACTCGGCAAGCCCCGACGTGGTGTGACAGTGGAGCTCTACGGGGAGCTTGGTGGCCTTCTTGATGGCCTTGACCAGCTCGTAAGAGTCGTCGGGGGCCAGGAGGCCCGCCATATCCTTGATGCAGATCGAGTCGGCCCCCATGGAGGCAAAGGTCGCGGCCTTGCCTACCCAGTACTCCAGGTTGAAGATCTCCCCTCCCATCCTCCGCCCCGTCACCGTGTAGGAAAGGGCCGCCTGGAAATGCATCCCGTTCGCGACCACGCGGCGGGCCACCGTCTCGAAATTGCGCGCGTCGTTGAGCGCGTCGAAGATCCGAAAAATGTCGATCCCCGCCTCGCACGCCTCGTCGACGAAGGCGTTGGCCATGTCGTCGGCGTAGTTTCGATACCCCACCAGGTTCTGGCCCCGGAGGAGCATCTGGAACTTGACACCCTTGGGGATGTACCGGCGGAGCCGCTTGGGCCTCTCCCAGGGGTCTTCCCCCAGGAAGCGATGCATGGTGTCGAAGGTAGCTCCGCCCCACACCTCCATGGCGTGATAGCCGACCTTGCCGACCTTCTCCAGGATGGACTCGATGTCCTCCGTGCGCATGCGGGTGGCGAACAGGCTCTGGTGGCCGTCGCGGAAGGTGAGATCGGTAACCTTCAGAGGGTGCTTGGGCGACTTGCTCATAGCGTGCTCCTTCTCCTCCAACCGCGGGCAAAAGAGAAAAAAGACCTCTTACCAGGACCTCGGGATGCGGCGTTGCCACAGATCACGAAAGGACATGGATTCCTGGCGCCCGGCCACTCCCCAGGGGGCGGGTCCGGCCGCAGGACGGGGCGCCGGACGCACCACCGGCAGGTCGTGAGCGATCTCGGTCTCCGAGAGGTACTGCAGAACGGCTGCCACGGCGGCAGCCACCTTCTTGGCGGGTTGCGTAGCCATCCTCCCTCCCCTTTTCTCCACGCGCGGCCCGATCGGGCGGTGCCGGCGCACGGGGCCGGCGGAAATTCCGGCGGCGGGTTGCGTGTCGCAGATGGTCAGCTGTTGCCGGTTGCCCATCGCCGGGGGCGAACCCTCAGGAACCGGCCGCCGCTGTGCCCACCGGTCATCTCACACTGCGCGACGGCGACCGCGCAACTGCCGCCTCATGTCCCCTTGGCCAACACCGCCAGCACCTTCGCGCCGGCAGAGGAACCGTGGGCCAAGAGACGGTGCCGCAGCGTCGACTCGAAGTAGACGCTATCCCCCTCCCGCAAGACGATCCGATCCTTCTCCAGCAGGAGCTCGGCCTCCCCCTCGAGGACGAGGAGGAACTCCTCTCCCTCATGGCTGTACAGGGTCTGCTCGTCCCGCATCCCGGCATCTACCGAGAGGAGAAACGGCTCCATGATCTTGTCGCGCTTCTTGTAGGTAAGCGCGTGGTAGGTGTAGCCGTGCTGCCCACCGGTGCTGGAGATCACACGGGTGACCGCCGGCCTCTCGTCCCGCCGGATCACCTCGTAGGCCTCGTCGGGCCCGTCATCCCGAAAGAAATAGCCCACGCGCACCCCCAGAACCTTGGCGATCTTGGAGAGGGTGGCGATCGGAGGGGAGACGTTGTTGTTCTCCACCTGGGAGATGAGGGCCGGGGAGAATCCCGTCCCGTCCGCCACCTCCTGCAGCGTTTTCTTTCGAAGCTGGCGGAGGGCCTTGATCTTCGCCCCGATGTTGAATTCCTCGGCAGTCCCCTCCCGGACCTCCCCCGACCCAACCCCGACGCCACCAGTGGGTTGGCCGCGCCTTCGCCCTCCTTTGGGCTTGGCGGCGGATGAGGGAGCTCGAGACACGCGCTCTTCCTGGGCCACGGCAAACGGCCTTGTCCGGGGAGGGAACTGGGGTAATTCGGCGATCGCATTCTATGCAAACTCCTCGGGGGGGTCAAGGCTTCTTTAGCACGGATAAAATGCATTTAGCGCAACTAAAGGACTGCGAGGCCCATGCAGAAAGCCCCCCGCCGGGGGGGCTCGCAAGGGATGGCGCGGGGGGATCCGGCCTACTACGATTCCTGGGCGACCTCGTATCCCAGTCGGGCGGAGAGCTTCCTCCCCGCCTCCAAGGCCAGGGGCGCCAACTCGGTCTCGATGCGGCCCTCAGAGAATCGGTAGGCAGGGCCCGAGATGGACAGCCCTGCGACCACCCGCCGCGTGTAGTCCCGCACCGGGACTCCCACGCACCGGATGCCCTCGTCGTACTCCTCGTCGTCGAGCGCAAACCCGCTCTGGCGGATCTGGTCGAGTTGCTGCAGGAGCTCGGCGCGGTCCGTGACGGTGTGCTGGGTGAAACGCTTCATCGGGTTCTCGTTCAGGAGCCGGTCGACCTCGTCGAGGGACTCGAAGGCGATCTGAGCCTTGCCCACGGCAGAGCAATAGACGGGCAGCCCCACCCCAACCCGGGAGATCACCCGGACCGGGCGGGTGGCCTCCACCACGTCTACGTACACCACCCGGTCATCACGGATGACGCCCAAGTAGGAGGTCTCGTTGCACCTCTCGACGATCTCCTCCAGGATGGGCCGCGCCATCTTGAGCAGGCCCATGTGCTTGATGAAGACCTGGCCGAGCTCGAGCACCTTGAGCCCGAGGCGATAGTTGCCCGTGACCTTGTTCTGTTCCATGTACCCCCGACTCTCCAGTGTCGCCAAGAGCCGGAAGACGTTGTTCTTGTGGAGAGCCAGGCGCTTGGAGAGCTCGGTCACCCCAAGCTCCGTGTCCTCGCCCCGAAACTCCTCCAGAAGATCCAGTGCGTTGGTGACCGATTGGATGATGTAGCTCGACTTTTTTCTCTTGCCCACGACCCACCTGCCTCGCTGCCGGCGGCATCTCGGCCGCTCGTTACTCGGATGTGAAAGACCGCGTAAGCTATCAGCGGCCGCCGCCTTGTGTCAAGGACCCTGGGCTCCTACAGGATTGCCGGCACCCGGCGAATTACCCCTTCACGAACCCGCGCCAATCGACGGCATCGCCGCACCCCTTTTACCCGGCCCGAACGACGGGTGCACGCACCCGATGCAGTAGAGGCCTTCCCGTGCACACGCCCGAACCAGCGCGCCACATCGTAAAATGGCGTTCTATTCCTGTCAAGGAGGAAAGAAAGGGGGGAGGCCGCAGCCTCCCCCCGCTCAGAGCAAGGGTCAGTCCTGCAGCCAGGAGTGAGAGTAGAGCACATCGCCGTTGAGAACCTTGACGGTCTTGTACAGGACCTTCTCGGCGTCGTTCTTCGGGGGCACGTCCTGCCCGTCCATCAACTTCGCCACGTAGTCCACCTCTGCCTTCCTCTTGCCCTGGCACAGATCCATCATGTCCTTGTCGTAGGCGTCAACGATCGCGGACTCCTGACCTAGGTTGTACAGCATCATCAGGTACACGCCGTTGAGGACCGGCCGGAGCTCGTTGGGAGCCCCGTTGGAGACGTTGGACAGGCCGCAGGTGTTGGTCGCGCCGGGAACGATGTCCTTCACCATGGGAAGGAACTCCATGTAGGCCTTGACCTGGTTGATGTCCACCGAGACCGGCAGGACGATCGGGTCGACCCAGTACCGCGCGTGTTCGATGCCCAGCTCGTCTCCCATGGCCATGATGGTCGAGAGCGCTACGGCGCGCTCGCTGGCGTCCCGGGGGATGCCCTCTTCGCTCATGGTCAGCGCCACGAAATCGGCGTCGTACTTCTTCACCAGCGGGAGCCGTTCCTGCATGCTCTGGGGCTGGGCCGAGATCGAGTTGACCAGCGCCCTCTCGTTGCAGGCCTTGAGACCCGCCTCCACCGCAATGGTGTTGGTCGTGTCAAGGGCAAGCCGCACGTCCTTCTTGACTTCCTGCACGGTCTTGACGAGCCACTCCATGATCTCGTCGCCCGCCTTACGCGCCGGCCCCAGGTTCAGGTCGAGCATGTCGGAGCCCTTTTCCAACTCCTCTCGGGCCATCTGCTGGATCGGTCCCTTGTTCTTCTCGCGGATCGCGGGCCCGATCGTCTTGGACATGATGTTGATGCTCTCAGCGATCGTGTAGATCTTCATTCTGGAAGTCCTCCTCAGGGTAAGCGGTCACTCGCTGGTCAAGGCAACCCAAGTCTCGGGCCGTCGGGGCGCCGAAAGGGAAGACGACGGCCCCGGGGGACCGTCCCCACCCGCCTCTTGATCTCAGCCGGCCTTGGCGGCGTAGTCCTTCAGAAACTTCGGGATGTCCGCGGCCTCGCGGGGCCCGATGATCACATCCCACCCGTCGCCGAGCTCTTCCTGGAACTCTCCGGAGAGCTGGGCCACGTAGCCGGGGATGATGATCTTCTTGTGCCCCACCTTCTCCGTGATCCCCGCTTTCTTGACGAAGGGAGCCATGGCGTCGGCCACGAACTTCCCGGCCGACCAGGCCGTGAGGACGCTCATTCCCTCGGTGTCCATGATCAGCAGCCAGGTGGGCACGCGGCTCGCCTCGACCTCGGCGCTCACCACGAAGTAGGTCAGGGCGAAGTTCGTCGTGATGATCACCGGGCTGTTCGGGCCCGGGTTGCTGATCTCATAGATGCCCTGGTCCATCGTCATCGGCCGCTGCGGGTCCGTGTAGATGTTCAGCCGGTTGACCAGGAGGGGCAGGGTGACCGCCGGGTCGAGGCTGCCGAGAACCACGACACCGGCGTACTTGTCCATGAGCACCGTGGCGTAGGCAGCCTGGAGCTCCTTGTGATCGGTCATCGCGCAGGGGAACGTGATGGTCGGGAACCCCAGGGCGCGGAACTTCTTGTCCAAGGCCGCCCGCCGGATGGCGATATTCGCCGTAACGGTCTCCCGCAGGCCCTTCCAACCGGTGTCGAGGAGCACTTCCTTGAGGCCCGCGGCCACGAACTTCTCGCCCACGGCGGCCAGGTCCTCCAGGGTGTCGCCCTTGGCCGCGACCGCGCACCCATAGTCCTTGGCCATCTGAACGAAGGTGTCAGCGGTCTCGGCTGTGGCTGCGTGGAGCGCAAACTTCTTTCCCTTGATGGCCTCGGCTGCGGCCTTGAGGGTGTCCACGCTCTCGGAGGAGAGGATCAGTCCCTTCTCCGTGGCGCCGGCCACCTTCTTCACGAGCTCCACGAAGGAGCCCTGGTCCTTCTTCTCATCCCAGAGGAAGGCGAAGTTGGGCTTCAGGGTGAGCCCAACCCGCTCGAAGCCGATGCCGTTGAGGAGCTTCACCTCGGCGTCCACGACGGCTGGATCGGTGTTGTTGGTGAGCGCCACGGCGAGGCCGGTGGGGTTCACGAACGTCTTCTCGTGGCGGTACTTCACGGTCTCGCCGCCCACCTTGTGGGCGTCGGCACCCTGGCCGAGCTCCACCACCCGGATCGGGGGCGCGCTCGCCTCCGAGAGCTTCGCCTGAGCCTCCTCCGAGACGTATGGGCACTTGGAGAGCTCCGCCTTGCCCGCGGCCAGCTTCATCGCGAAGGCGAGGCACGTCGGCTCACCGCAGTCCTTGCAGTTGGTCTGCGGGAGCAGTTTGTAGATCTGGATGCCGGTCAGTCCCATGGGCCGAATCTCCTTTCGTCAGCAAACGCGCAGTCCACAGCGTCTCGATCGATCCCCGCAGCTTCCCCCGGGGAGGGGGAACCCCTCCCCGGGGGAACGGCTTACATCATGGGGTCCATCTCCAGGGCCGGGTGTCCCACCTTCTGCATGAACTCCAGCACCTCTTCCTCGGTGGTGGCGTTCTCCTCAGTGGCGATCTTCTCGTACAGGTCGGGACAGCCCTCTTCCGCGCCCCGCTTCTCGATGACTTCCTTCATCGACTCCTTCAGCGCCTTGGGCAGCCACGCGATGCGGCGGATGCCGCCGTCCGCGGAGATGAACTTCTTCGAGCCGATGTAGAACTTGGACATCCCCACGAAGCCGGGCGTCTGGGCGCCGCCCCCCACCGAGCCGGCCAGGGTTGAAAAGGGCATTCCGCAGGGGGTTGCCCCCGCGTAGTCCCGGTCCACCACCATGACCGCATTGGACATGGGCAGGAGGACGGTGATGGCCTCGAAGCACCCGCAGGAGGTCATGGGATCTACCATCAGGGAATACGCGCTGAAGGAGGCGATCGCCTCGTGGGAGTTCTTCAGCACGAACTCGTTCACACCCTTCCACTGCCCGAGCTGCGGCTCGAGGGTATCACCCTTCTTGATGGGCTGGTTCGGGCCGGTGGGGGTGATCTCGAAGGCGGCCTTGCCGTCGAGCCAGTTGTAGGCGCCGCACAGGCCGGGCCGCTCCGGGCTGATCACGCACACGTGGTCCGGCGCGAACGACTGGCAGAGCGTGCAGCTGTAGAACGTATCGACGCTCTCGTCGGTCATCGAGCCGAGGCGCTCCTCGCGCTCCTTGTACACGGTCCGGGCCTGCGCCATGAGCTCCTTGACCTTGGCCGGGTCCGTGTAGATCGTCACCTGGACCTTGTCCAGGATCTTGCCGAACTCGTTGTGGAACTTCGCGTGGAGGATCGTTCCGAAGTGCTTCAGGCTGAAGCCGGCGGCGAAGGTCTTCTTCGAGATCCGCATCCACACGATGTCGCGCTGGCCGATGTGGAGCACGCCCTCCGCGCCGTTGAGGAGGTGGTGGATCTGCCTCTCCAGGATCGGCTCGAAGTCGGGCTGCATGCTCCGACCCGCCACGTCGACCCAGATGGCGAGGGGGTAGGTCTTGCCCTCCTGCATGTCCTTCAGGTCCGGGCCCATTACCGCGAACTTCCCGTCCTCGACCTCATCCAGAGGCTTCATCTGGCAGAACTCGAATCCCTCGGACTTGGGTCCGGCGAGCTCCACGTGCATCTGGTCCCTCGCGATCCGCTCGCCCTCGAAGGCCGGGGAGTGGGAGACCGGAATGTCGATCTTCGAGATGTGGATCTTGAGCCCGCGGACCTCGATGGCCTTGGCCACGATCTGGTCGTGGGGGATGCTCGACACCACGTGCTCGTAGGTGCACACGCCGGTGACCAGGATCTCCGGGATGTCGGAGTCGGCGATCGTGGGAAAGCCGTAGTTGATGGCGCCGGCCGCCGCCGCGTACCACTCGTCCGTGACCTCGCCCAGGGCGAGCACGAAGGCGAACACGCGGAGCTTGTTGTACCGCAGGATGCCGGCGAAGTCGCCCGGCTGGATGCCGCCGAAGGCCATGGCCGCGCGGGTGGCGAAGCCCACCGCGTGGATCGCCGCCGAGGTGTCGCGGCCGAAGGGGACGAGCCGGGTCGGCCAGCCGACCTGCACACCCTCCTCCACCAACTGCTCCGCGAAGGTCTTGCCGTTGTGCTCGGAGGCCATGAAGACGTAGATGCCCTTCTCCTGGAGCTCCTTGGCGATCTTGGCCGCCGTGGCGCTGTCCGGGGCCGAGCCCACCACCGCGGCGAAGCCGGGAGCCGAGCCGTCCACGAACTCCACGCCCCGCTTGCGCATGATCACGTCGTCGGCCGCCCCGAGCCAGATGTTGTCGGCGCTCGGGTCCTCACCCAGGGTGTAGGGGACCGGGTCCTGCAGGTACTTGAGGGCCTCCTCCATGTCATAGCAGAACAGCGTCTGCATGCCCGCGTCGAGGCCGTGTCCCAGGTAGGGCACCCACAGGTCCTCGGAGACCTGGGGAGGCAGCAGGCTCTTGCACTTGGCGAGCACAGGCAGCATGTCGCCGAGCTTCTCCACCTTGTGGCCCAGGATGCCGTAGATGACCGGCAGGTAGTAGCCGGTGTTGGGGAGCTTGACTTCCTTGTCGGCCCCGTGCTTGGCGATGGCGTCGTTGACCTTCTTCTCCACGCGAGCGTAGATCTGATGCGCCCCGCGGATGACTCCGGAAAGGATGATCTTGGACATTCTCTTGCCTCCCTCGGCTTAGACCTTGAGCTCGCGGCGGGCTTCCATGTCGAAGAGCTTGCGCTCCTTCTTCTCGTGGATGCCCAGGGCCTCGCGCTTCGAGTTGATGTGATCGATCATGAGCTTGGCCATCTTGTAGGGGTCGGGCTCCACGGCCCACTTGCCCCCGAGGTCGTTCTCCAGCCCGCCGAAGAGGTAGTCGGCGAACTTGGTGCCGGGTACGTGGGGCAGCGTGACCCCAAAGACCGTGAAGACGCCGCTCGCTACGAAGTAGTGGCCGATGGCGATGGCCTTCTCGCTCATGTACTCGGGAGCGGCTCCGGCGATCGGCAGGTCCGAGATGTCATCCCCCAACCCTCCGGTCTTGACCATCTCCGAGACCGCCACCAGGACGCGGCTGTTGTCCACGCAGGCCCCCGAGTGGAGGACCGGCGGCATCCCGACGGCCTCGCACACCTCCCGGAGGCCCGGGCCGCAGTACTTCGCGGCGGCCTCGGGCTGCATGAAGCCCGCCTTGGCCATGGCGATGGCCGAGCACCCGGTCTGCACCACGAGCACGTCGTTCTTCAGCAGCTCCTTCACCAGCTCGATGTGCACCCAGTCGTGCTTGACCCGGGGGTTGTTGCACCCCACGACGCCCGCCACGCCCCGGATGCGGCCATTGATGATGTTCTCGTTGAGGGGCGTGTAGCTCGACCGGAAGCTGCCGCCGAGCATGTAGTTGATGGTCTCGTGGCTGAACCCGCCGACCATGGCCGTCTTGTTGTTCGGGATCACGACCTTCTTGCGGTTCTTGTAGTTGTTGATGCCCTCCATCATCAGCTTCACGCCGGCCTCACGGGCCCCGTGGTCGCCGTGGAACTCGATGTGCTGGGCGCCTTCGATCTTGCACCGGTAGTTGGTGGTGATGAACTTGGTGTGGTAGCACTTCGAGAGGTCCGAAAGGCCCTGCTGGATGCACTGCACGTCCACCATCATGGCGTCCACCGCGCCGGTGATGATGGCGGAGTCACACTGCATGAAGTTGCCCGCGTGGGGGACGCCTCGGCGAATGAGCTGCTCGTTTCCGGAGCAGCACATCCCCACCAGGTTGATCCCCTCGGCGCCCACGGCCTTGGCCTTGGCCACCATCTCCGGGTCTTCACTGAGGCGCACCATCATGTCCAGGAGCTGGGGCTCGTGGCCGTGGACGATGACGTTGACCTCCTTTTCCTTGAGCACCCCGATGTCGATCTCCGCCCGCACGGGCTGCGGGGTGCCGAACATGATGTCGGAGAGCTCGGTGGAGATCATCGCCCCGCCCCACCCGTCGGCCAGCGCACAGCGCGCCGCGCCGAGCACGAGGTTCCGGTAGTCCTGGTCCACGCCCATGTGGGTGCGGTGCATCATCTCCACCACTTCCCGGTCCACGCCGCGAGAAAGGATTCCAAGCTCCTTCCACTTCTCGAAGCGCTTCTTGGGGGCTCGCTCGAAGAGCTTCAAGTACCCGTGCTGCTGGCTGAACTGGGCCAGGCACGCCTCTGCGAGCTCGATGGCCACGTCCTTCTGCTCCCGGCCCTCGGTCGGCACGCCCATGTGCTTGGCGAACTCAACGAGCTTCCCCGGCTCCTTGATCTCGAAGTCCGGGTTCTCCCCCTTGGCCACGGTGAGGAAGAGCTCGCTCATCTCCCGGCCGTGGTCGGAGTGGGCCGCTGTGCCGGCGACCACGGCGCGGGCGAACCCGCGGGCCTGGAAGGTGTCGATGTTGGCCCCACACACGCCCACCTTCTCGTAAGGCGCCTTGCTGGAAAGCCGGCAGGGGCCCATGTAGCAGTGCTTGCAGCAGGCATTCTGTGCCCCGATGGGGCAGGGGCTGATCTCGTCGGCCCGGTCGAAGGCGGTCTTCACCCCCTCTGCCCGCGCCTTGGTGAGCATCTGCGCCGTGGACTCGCAGACGGTGATGTCCTGGATCTCGCGAAGCTTTGCCATGATCTGTTTCCTCCCTCAGTAGTGTTCGCGACAGCCTCAGGCCATCACGTCGTCGATCACCTTCTTCACCGTGCGCACCGACTCCGGGTGGCGGAGGATCAGGATGTCCGCCCCGGCCGTGAGAAGGTCGGTCGCCGTCACCGTCTCCCAGAGGACGCCGCGGGTCTTCACGTCCCCGAAGCTCGGCTCCTCGGCCTCGGAGATGCCCGCCTCCTTGGTCTTCCAGCAGTACTTGCCGATGTCGCAGATCAGCGGGGACTGCATCTTCTCGTCCCCCTGCTTGAGGCCGGTGAGCCGGTCGCGCTCCATGACCGAGTAGCTGTACTCGATGCCGTAGCCCAGGGCGCCGGTGGAGGGATCCATCAGGATCTTGTCCATGGGAACGCCCAAATTGTTCAGGAGGATGTTGAGCTGTTTGGCCATGTTGACGTCGATGGGGGTCTGGGCCACGACCGTGTGGCCGTACCCGATGGCCGCGCCGCCGATCTTCTTGTAATTGTCCTCCACGGCCGGGCCGATCACCAGATTCATGCCTTCGCACACCTCGGCCACCTTGGCCAGGGTCTCCGCATCCTTCTCGCCGTTCTCGCAGCCCCAGACGATCAGGGGCACCGGGATGGCCTCGGCCACCTTCTTGACCAGGGCGGCGGCCTCAGCGGCGCTGGTGTCGAGCCCGTTGGGGTCCGTGCTGGCCAGCTGCAGGCAGATGAGGTCGGCGCCGTACTCGTCGAGGCACTTCTTGGCCCAGGCCACAGGGTCGCCAAGGACGTCCGCGAAGGGTGCCTTGGCGTTCTCCGCCCAGGTTTCCGTGACTGCCGCCTTGTCGTAGACCTCCATGGCGACGAGGGGCCGGTTGGGGAAACCACCTTCGAAGTTGCACAGGGGCATGGCGTTTTGGCCACCCACCTTCTTGGCCTTCGCGCCCGCGCCGATGGCGACCTCGACGATCTTTCCGGCGTAGGAGTCTTTCGGGAACTCAAATGCCATGGTTCACGCTCCTTTCGTCCCTCGGCACGCGGCCTCGGACTGGTTTGATGTGCCGGCCCTCAGGCCTGCTCCTCCCTGGGTAGGTATCGTTCCAAGATGTCAACCACGGCCCGGTAGGCCGCGGAGTCCTCGGGAAGTTGGAAGGTGGGCCTGCCCTCCAGATCGAACGCCGTCACGTTGGGATCCGCCGGAACGACCCCCGCCAATTCCAGGCCCAGCCGCTCGATCTCCCGGCGGGTCGGGTCCTCGAGGCCACCGCTCACCCGGTTCACGATCACGGCGAGGCGGCCGATGTCGAGCTTGAGCTCGCCGACGAGGTCTCTAATCCGCCCGGCCGCCTGGATGCCCCGAACGGACGAGTCCGTGACGGCAAGGACGAGGTCCATGTTGTGGGTCGTGCGGCGGGAAAGGTGCTCCATCCCCGCTTCGTTGTCCAGGACGACGTAGGCATAGTTGTCCGCCATTTCGTCCACGTACTTCTTGCACAGAGTGTTCGCATAGCAGTAACAGCCGGGCCCCTCGGGGCGCCCCATGACGATCAGGTCGAACCCGTCGGCCTCGATCAGGCACTCCTGGGTCCGGTAGTTGATGTAGGCGTCCTTGGTCATGCCCTGGGGGACGCTGCCCAGGTTCTCGCGGATCTGCCCGATAGTCTGGTGGACCGAGAGCCCGAGCACCTCGTTGAGGTTCATGTTGGCATCGGCGTCCACAGCCAGGACCCGGCCCCGCCCCCGGGTCACCAGGTGACGCAGCAGGAGGCCGGCCACGGTGGTCTTGCCCGTGCCCCCCTTGCCCGCCACGGCGATATGGAATCCCACGATCAACCCTCCGCGTTGGCGGCCGGGGCAGGGGCCCGCCGCAAGGCTCGGAGACGCTCGGCCTGCAGCGGGAAGTCCTCCATCCGGGTGTGGGGAAGGAAGAGCGCCGCCACATACTCCTCCATGTAGATGGGGGACGCCGAGAGCTCGATGTTCGTGATCATGGTGGCGATGGACTCGGCCTCCTCGACCTTGTCCTCATAAAGACTCGCCAAGGTGCACCCGGCCAGGCTGGTGTTGCCGCCGTAGCGCACGATCTCCGGGTTCACCTCGGGCAGGAGGCCGATCGCCATGGCCTTCTCCACGTCGATGTACTGGCCGAACCCCCCGGCGATGATGATCTTCTGCACGTCCGAAAACGGGAGCCCGACGCTCTTCAGGAGCACGGAGCACGCGGCGTAAATGGACGCCTTGGTGCGGATGAGGTTGTCCATGTCGGGCTCGGAGATGACGATGTCCTGATCGAGCTGGCTCTGATCCTCCCAGCACAGCACGAACTCCCAGCCCGTCTCCCCTTCCCGGAGCCGGGGCGTCCGGGCCGCCAGTTCCTGATTGAACTTCCCGTTCTGGGAGAGAAGCCCCACCTCCTGGAACTCGGCCAGGCAGTCGATCATCCCGGACCCGCAGATCCCCTTGGGCTTGGTCTGGCCGATCGTGAGGAGCATCGGCTCGAAGTTCATCGGGTTGATGCGGACCTGCTCGATGGCCCCGTAGGTAGCCCGCATCCCGAACTTGACCCCGCCCCCCTCGAACGCCGGACCGGCCGAGGCCGAGGCGGAAACCATCCAGTCCTGGTTGCCGATGACGATCTCGCCGTTGGTGCCCACGTCCAGGAAGAGGGTCAACTCCGGGCTCAGGTGGATCCCGGTGGCGAGCACCCCTGCCGTGATGTCCCCCCCCACGTAGGAGGCGACGCAGGGCATGGCGTAGCCGATCACGTGGTCCGGCACCTGAATGCCCAGGTCGCTCAGCCGGAACGGCGGGAAGAAGTTCGCCGCGGGCACGTAGGGAGCCTCCCGGATGTACTTGGGCGGCAGGGCGAGAAACAGCTGGGTCATGGTGGTGTTGCCCCCGAACACCGCGTGGGTGACCTCGGCTCCGTCCACCCCGGCCTTCTCCAGGACCTCCGCGAGAACGCCGTTGATGGTCTTCACCACCCGCTTCTGCAGGGCCTCGAGCCCCCCGGGCTTGAGGGCCGCGACGATCCGGGTGATGACATCCTCCCCCATGGAAACCTGGGAATTGTAGTCCCCCGCCCGCGCAACCTCGAGACCCTGGTTCACGTCCAGGAGCGCCGCGTGCACCGTGGTGGTGCCGATGTCGACGGCCAGGGCGAAGGTCCGTGCCCGGGTGTCCCCGGGCTCGACCCGGAGGAGTCGATGGCTCCTCTGGGTGTGCAACACCGTGGCGGTTACCTTCCACGCCCCCTGCCGGAGCGCTTCCGAGAGCGTGCGCAGCACGGCGTAGTCGGTGCCGATCCGGGCGATCCCGTACTCGCCCTTGAGCACGTGCCCCAGGCGTCCCATATCGGAGAGGTTGTTCTCCTCCGTGGGGGGCGAGAGCTCGCCGTAATACTTGGCAACAGCCGGCTCGGCCTTCTGGCCGGCGAACTCCGCTCCCAGGCGGGCGGCCGAGAGGACGTGCTCCACCGTGGCGCGGGTGGCCTTGCGGGCAAGCACCGCCTTCTCGTACCGCGACTCGACGGGGACCTCGACCACCAGGTCCCCGAGGATCTCGGTCTGGCAGGCGAGACGATACCCGTCGTCCCACTCGCCGGCAGTGAGCTTGGAAGAAGGTTGGGTGCGGTGCTCGCCCTCCAGGATCTTCACCTTGCACTTGCCACAGGTCCCGGCGCCTCCGCAAGAGGCGTTTACGTGAACGCCGGCGACCATCGCGACCCGGAGAAGATTCTCCGCCTCGCGGTAGACGTCGATAGTCACGTCGTCGGGCAGGAAACGGACCGTGTGGCGCTTCTGGGGCAAGGCGTCTCCCGGCAAAAGGGACGGGTGGGGAGGGTGAACCCTCCCCACCCAAACCGCAATGGAATGAACCTTCTAGAACAGGCCCTTGATCCGGCCGGTCTCCGTGTCGACGTCCACGTACCTGTACGCCGGATCCGCGGACAGGCCCGGCATGGTGCGCATGACCCCCAGCAGCGGGTAGAGGAACCCGGCTCCCAGGCTGGCGCGGATGTCGCGGATCGGCACGCGGAAGCCCCGCGGGCGACCCTTGAGGGTGAGGTCGTGGCTCAGGGAGAGATGGGTCTTTGCCATGCAGAGGGGCAGCTTGTCATAGCCGAGCTTGGTAAACTGGGCGATCTTCTGCTCCGCCTCGGGCATGTAGTCCACCCCGTCGGCCCCGTAGATCTCCGTGGCGATGATCTCGATCTTCTGCTTGATGGACCAATCGTCCGGGTACAGGAACTTGAAGTCCTTGGGCTCGTCACAGGCCTTCACGACCTCCTGAGCGGCATCGGTCGCTCCGGCGCCGCCGTGCATCCACACCTCGATCGGCACCGACGCGCTGGCACCTGCCTCCTCGGCCCGCTTCCGGACGATCGCGATCTCGTCGTCCCGGTCGCCGGCGAACCGGTTGATGGTGTTGACGACGGGCACCCCAAACTTCTTCATGTTCTCGATGTGCTTCTCGAGATTCTCGATGCCCTTCTCGAGGTAGGAGTAGTGCTCCTTCTGCAGTTCCGTAGCCAGCTGCTTCGGGGTGTACTTGGAAATCTCGGAGTAGGGCATGCCGTGCATCTTCAGGGCGCGCACCGTGCAGGTGATGACCACGCAGTCCGGGCTGAACCCGCCGTAGCGGCAGGTGATGTTCATGAACTTCTCGGCGCCCATGTCCGCCGCGAAGCCGGACTCGGTCACGGTGTAGTCGCCGAGCTTCAAGGCCACCCGGTCGGCCACGATGGAGTTGTTGCCGTGGGCGATGTTGGCAAACGGGCCGGCGTGCACCAGGGCAGGGTTCCCTTCGAGGGACTGGATCAGATTGGGCTTGAGGGCGTCCTTCATGAGCGCGGTCATCGCCCCGGCCACCTGGAGGTCCTCGGTGGTCACCGGCTTTCCGTCGTACGTGTAGGCCAAGAGGATGCGGCCCATGCGCGCGCGCAAGTCCTGCAGGTCGGTTGCCAGGGCCAGAATGGCCATGACCTCGGAGGCTACAGCAATGTCAAAGCCTGCCTGGCGCGGGATGCCGTTGAGCTTGCCGCCCAAGCCGACCACGATCTCCCGGAGGCAGCGGTCGTTCAAGTCCACCACGCGGTTCCACTGGATGGTCAGGGGGTCGATGTTGAGCGGATTGCCGTGCATCAGGCTCGTGTCGAGAGCCGCCGAGCATAGGTTGTGGGTGATGGACACGGCGTGGATGTCGCCGGTGAAGTGGAGGTTCAGGTCCTCCATGGGCACGATCTGGGAGTACCCCCCCCCGGCAGCGCCGCCCTTGATGCCGAAGACCGGCCCCAGGCTGGGCTCGCGCAGGGCCAGCATGGCGCTCTTGCCGATCTTATTCAGGCCCTCGTAGAGCCCGATGGAGGTGACCGTCTTGCCCTCGCCCAGGGGCGTGGGAGTGCAGGCGGTGACGTCGATGAGCTTGCCGTTTGGCTTCTTCTCCAGACGCTTGAGCAGCGCCATGAAGTCGATCTTCGCCTTGTAGTTTCCGTAGTACTCGAGTTCGGATTCCAGGATGCCCGCCTTCTCGGCGATCTCCCGGATGTGCTTCATCTTGTGGGACTGGGCGATCTCGAGATCCGAGGGGACGTGCTTGGGCTGCAGCTTGGCCATGGTCCTCCCTCCATCGGGCCTTTCGGCCTCAGCAAGTTGCCCGCGCCAGGTGTGCGCGGCTTCCTTTCAAAATACGCGGGTGACAGCTCACCCACCGCTCGCAGGGCTCCACCCCAGCCGGCCGGCCACCTCGCGGGGCTGCCCCTTTGGCCCCCTTTGCGGGACGCCCCGGAGCCTTCCCGGGAGGCGGGGGAAACCCCCGGAGCCAGGTGCGCCTACCCCGAAACGGATGCGGACGGATGATGAAGACCACGAGAGAACGGCGCCGCAACCTGCGGACGGACGCGCGCGGCTCCCCTTTTCGAGAATTCCCAAGCGATCTCTCGGCAACTCCCGCGGGCAGGGGCGGTAGCGACAGCCCCAACGTCCTACGAGAACTTTCGGACCTCGCTTTCACCCAACCGAAGAGCGCGGCAAGAATACTGAGGCCCATTTTTTGATGTCAAGGGCATTTTTCCCGGTAGATGTAGCGAGAATGCTGCGGGGAGCCGAGTGCTCACTCGTCGCTCCAGCCGGGCCGGGTTCGATAGGCTCTTCGCCGAGGTCTCAGAACCGGTAACCCACGCCCAGGTAGAGACCGGTCTCGTCAAAAAGGTGGAGCTCCCCCGAGAAGAAGACGTTGGGGTTGACAAAATAGTCCGCCCCGCCGAAGACGCCCACGAAGTCGTCCCCCTCGGTGTCCGGTACGCCGCCACTGCCGTCGTAACGGGCGTACGAGACCCGCACCCCCCCGTAGGGGAAGAAGTACCCCACCCTGCCCGCCGCGCCGATCTCCCGAACGACATAGGTCGCCGCATGGTAGGCTTGATGGCGCACCCTCTGGCCGCTGTCCGTGCTCCGCAGGTACTCGCCCTGCAGGTCCAGGACGAGCTTGAGAGAGCTCTCGGGAAAGTGCAGCAGGCCGAGCCGGACACCCAGCCCCAGGGTTTCCCCGAGGGAACCGCTGAAGTCCGCGCGGTCGAAATCCAGGTCCCCGAGACCCACGGTCCCGTAGAGGTCGACCCCGTCGATCACCCCGACCTGGCCGCGCAGGAGGACCCGGCGGGTCACCACCTCGTCCTTGCGGCCGTCCCGGACATCCCTCTCCCCGTAGCCCAGCGTGACGGAGGTTGCGAACCCCCCGGGCCCCACCGGCGACGCGAGCCCCCCTGTCTGTGCCCCGTGGGCAGCGAGCGACGGAACGAGGATGGCAGCGGCAACGAGCAGGACAAGGTGCTTCATCGGGTCTCCTCCGCGACGGGGATCTCGGGAGCCTACCGCGAGCCATGACGCATGGCAGCAGGACTCTCGTTTACCACAACCAGCCCGGGCGTCCAAGCACCTTCGGCACCCCGTCGACGCCTTGCTTTTGGAAAACGCGTGGTGTAGGGTGACCGCCCCTCGCACCCCATGGCCCTTCGACGCCCTCCGGAGTGAAGTCCCATGCTCGACAAGATTCGCAGAAACGTTCGGCATCCGTATATCCAGGTGCTTTTGGGGCTGATCATTCTCGTGTTCGTCCTCTTCTTCGGTTGGGGGATCGAGTCTCAGAAACCCAACTACGTCGCCAAGGTCAACAGCGACACGATTGAATACCGGCCCTACCAGGAGGCCTACAGCGGTCTGGTGCGGCTCTACCAGGAGGCCTTCCAGGGAGACCTATCGGGAGACCGGCTCCGGGAGCTGCAACTGGGGAGGCGGGCGCTGGACCAGCTGGTGGATCGAACCCTGCTGATGCAGGAGGCCAGCCGTCGAAGGCTCCGGGTCACCGAGGCGGAACTCCAGGCCGCCATCGAAGCGGTGTCGGTCTTCCAGGACGCGGGAGCCTTCCGCAAGGACCTCTATCTGCGGGTGCTGGACGCCAACCGCCTGTCCCCCCTGGAGTACGAGACATCCAAACGAAACGAGATGCTCCTCCAGAAGGTGGAGGCGGCCATCCGGGCCGAGGCCGCGGTCACAGACGCCGACGTGGAGCAGGAGTTCCTCGACCGGAACACGAGGATCGCGCTGGAGTACGCCTCGGTGAGCCCCGAGAACCTCGCCGCGGAAGTCAAACCCACCGCGGCGCAGCTCGAAGAATTCTACCACGCGGAGGCCGAGTCCTTTCGCGTCCCGGAGAGGCGTTCCGCCCGCTACGTGTTGTTTCGACCCGAGGACTATCTGGCCGCGGTAGCCGTGAGCGAGCAGGAGGCCGAGGACGAGTACCGCTGGCGGTCTCCCGAGTTTGCCGTCACCGAGGCGGTTCGGGCGCGACATCTGCTCCTCCGGGTGGACCCCACCGCCGACAGCGAGGAAGAGGGCCGGGTCAGAAGCCAGGCCGAGGAGCTCCGCCGGGCGGTGCTGGACGGCGCAGATTTCGCCGACCTGGCCAGAAAGAGCTCGGAAGACCCGGGATCGAAGGACCAGGGTGGCGACCTCGGTTACTTCGAACGGGGGCAGATGGTGCCGGAGTTCGAGGCAGCCGCCTTTTCGGCGGAGTCGGGCACGGTGAGCGAGCCCGTGAGAACCGCTTTCGGGTACCACCTGATCCTGGTGGAGGACCGCCGAGAGGCCCGACAACCGCCCTTCGATGAGGTGGCAGAGGCACTCACCGCGGAGATCCGCCGCCGAAAGGCTTTGGAGGAGGCTTACGCCGCCGCGGACAACCTGCTCATGGACCTCGAAGATGGCAAGAGCACCTGGGAGGAGGTCGGTGCCTCCCACTCGGTGCAGACGACCGAACCCCTCACCCGAGGCGACGCACCCGGCGACGTGGAGAGGCCGGCCGAGTTCTCGGCAGCCCTTTTCGATCTGCTCCCGGACCGGCCCGGAGTCCTCTTGGAGAGCCGGGGCGGGACCTACCTGCTGGCGGTGGAGGCCGTGCAGCCCTCGGCCGTACCGCCCCTGGACGCCGTCCGGGACCGGGTCGCCGCCCGTTTTCGGACGGCCGAGGGGCTCCGGCTTGCGGAGGCCCGCGCGAGGGACTTTCTGGCGGCAGCCTCCGCGAAGGGGTGGGACGAGGCGCTGCAGTCCTTTGGTCTCACGGCCCACCGGACGGCGCCATTTCCCAAGAAAGGGGGGGCCGTGCCGGGACTGGGATGGGCCCCTTCCTTGAAGGAGGCCGCCTTCGCCATCCCGGAAGTCGGCGGGGTTGCCGCGGAACCCTCCGAAGTGAACGGAACCTTCTACGCCTTCCGGGTTGCGGAGAGGATCGACGCGGACCCGGCCAGCCTGGACGCCGATCGGGAGAGACTGCAGGCGGAGCTCCTCCCCGCAAAGCAGGAGGACTACCTGCAGCGCTACCTGGAAGCCCTCCGGGCCAACGCCAAGATCGTCGTCAACGAGGCCCTGCTCTTCTGACCCGGAGATTCGCGAATCGGCTCAAGAGGGGCGCCGCCAGGGCGCCCCTTTTCCGTATCACTCTTCGGAAGCCGCGCCGGGGGCGCATCCCCGGACCAACGCCCGATCGGCCGCGGCTTCCGCCGCCCCGGGCTCCGGTAAGCGGGTGGCATCTTCCAGAGGGCTGCTGCCACCGCGTCGGCTTCGGGACTCTCCCCCCGGTGAACAGGTGAGCTTCTGTTTCCGGACGTTAGGCTGGCGGACTGGACCCCGAAGACCCTGGCCGACCCGTCCGGACGAGGTACTCCAACGCAAGTCGCGGGAGAGCGCGGTAGGCATGCCGCAGGGCCTCCTCTTCCCCGGGGCCCTTCCCCTGCCACAGGGAGCTGCGCAGGGGCAGGTCACTGATGTAGGTGAGGGCGGCGGCGGATACCCCGTAGTAGGGGGCCCCGGAGTAGAAGGCGGAGAGTTCCATGTCGAGGGCGTCGTAGCCCAGGTGTCTGAGCTCCAGCAAGTTCTCCCGGGACTCGAAGGCCATGCTCCCCACCGTAAACACCCGCCCCTCCCGGACGCGGAACCCCTTCCCCGCCAGGAAACCGGCCAGATCATCCTCGCAGGGGTTTGGCCGCGGGACGCGGCGGGCCTCGCGGGCCACCTCCTCGAAAGGGCGGCCCAGGTACCGGGTGTACCCCTCCCCGTCCGCTGCTTCGGCGGGGACGAAGAACTCCCCGATGGCGTGGTCGTCGGCCAACCCCCCCACGGCGCCGACGAAGAGCGCGCGCCGCGCCGGGGTGAGAGAGAGAAAGCCCAGGCAGTCTCCCACCCGGGAGGGGCCCACCCCGGTGGCAATCACCGTGACCCTCCGGCCGGAAAAGGTCGCGGTGAAGCCCTTGTAGAAGAAAGGCGGCGCGAGCTCCAGAACGTCGCCCTCCAACTCGCGGCGGAAGCTCTTGAGCGGCACGAAGGGTGTGATGATGACGTCCTCGGCCACGTCCCGGGGTCGGCACCCGAACACCACCCCGACGACATTCTCGGGGTTGCCCAGGGCCGGGGGCGTAGCTGCCCCCGGCTTTGGTGCCGCTTCCCCCGGCCGGGTCACCCTTCCCCCTCGAGCCCCAGGCGCTTGACCTGGTAGCGAAGGGTTCCCCGGTCCATGGAGAGGAGCCGCGCCGCCTGGGCCTTATTGCCGCCGGCCAGGCGCAGCGCCTCTCGGATCATGTGCCGGCCCAGGTCATCCAGAACCGACTCGTACGCGATACCCCGCAGGATTTCCGGCTGCTGGGGAAGCCAGACCCCCTCTCGCTTGGCAGCCCGGCCCTTCAGGACCTCCGGTGGCAGGTGCTCGACACCGATCCACTCCGCGTCTTCCAGGATCAGGATCCGCTCGATCGTATTCTTGAGCTCCCGGACATTTCCAGGCCATGGGTAGTCCAGGAGCAGCCCCTCCGCCTGCCTCGTGAAACCTTGAACCGCCTTGTGAAACCTCCGGTTTGCCTCCTGGATGAAGTTCTGGGCCAAGGGGAGGATGTCGGCCCGTCGTTCTCGCAGGGGGGGAAGGGGGATGGTGATGATCTTCAGGCGGTAGTACAGGTCCTCTCGAAAGGTGCCCTGCCGCAGTTTCTCCTCGATGTCCTGGTTGGTGGCCGCCAGGACGCGCACGTCCACGGAGACCTGTTCGAGCCCCCCTACCCGCCGGACGGTCCGCTCCTCCAACACCCGGAGGAGCTTGGCCTGGAGCTGCACGTCCATGTCGCCGATCTCGTCCAGGAAGAGCGTCCCGCCCTGGGCCTTTTCGATGAGGCCGATCTTTCTCGCCTTGGCATCCGTGAAGGCGCCCCTCTCGTACCCGAAGAGCTCGCTCTCCAGAAGGTTGGCCGGGATGGCGGCGCAGTTGAGCCCGACGAAGTGCCGGCCTGCGCGGTTGCTCTCCGCGTGAATCGCCCTCGCGATCATCTCCTTGCCGGTCCCGCTCTCGCCCTGGATGAAGACGGTGATGTCGGGGTTCTGTGCGACCTTGCGCACCATCGAGAAGACCTTCTCCATCGAGGGGTCGCGGCCCACGATGGTCTTGATCCCGAAGGGCCCCAGGGCCTCCTCCCGCAGTTGCTTCACCTCCCGCTTCAAGTGGTCGGCATCCAGGGCAAGCCGGACGATGACCTCGATCTCCCGCGATTTGAAGGGCTTGTTCACATAATCGTAGGCCCCCAGGCGCATCGCCTCCACCGCCGTCTCCACACTCCCGTACGCGGTCATCATGATGATGAGCAGATCCGCCTGGCCCGCCTTGAACTCCTTGAGCAGGTCGATCCCTGAGGCGTCGGGAAGCCGCAGATCGAGGAGTACCAGGGAATACTCCCCGGGGGCGAACAGCCGCCGTGCCTCGGCGCCGCTGGCGGCCGCGGTCACCTCGTATCCCTTCCGGGAGAGCAACTGGCCCAACGACTTCCGGATCAGGGCCTCGTCGTCCACGATCAGGATGCGATCCGACATCTACATTTCCTCCAGGGCCGGGATCTCCACCGTGAAGCGGGTGCCCGAACCCAGCCGAGACTGCACGTCGATCCTTCCCCCGTGCTGCTCCACGATGCTGTGGGCGATGGACAGCCCCAGGCCGGTGCCCTCGTTCTTCGTCGTGAAGAAGGGGTTGAAGACCTGCGCGATCGTCTCCTCGTCCATGCCCGCTCCCGTGTCCTCCACCCCCACCCGCGCCCAGGGCTTGGGCTTGCCCGGGACACGGTCGGCCCAGACCCTCACTTCGCCTCCGGAGGGGACCGCATCCAAGGCGTTGATTGCCAGGTTCAAGAACAGCTGCTTGAGCTTCTCCGGGTCCCCCTGCACCTTGGGGTTGTCCTTCAGTTCGAGACGAAACTGGATGTTCCTCTTGCGGCACTGCTCCCGAAAGGTCCGGTGCCATTCCAGGGCCTTCGCCACCCTCATGGGGCGAAACTCCGCGGGCTGGGGTCGCGCGAAGTCCAACAGGCCCCGGATGAGGCTCTCGAGGCGGTCGATCTCCCGGTTGATGTCGTCCAGGAGGACGCGCCCGTCCCCGCTCAACCCGGGCTCATCCCTCAGGATGTCCAGGCTGATACCCACCCCGGTGAGCGGGTTTCGGATCTCGTGGGCGATCCCGGCCGCGAGCTGTCCGATGGACGCCAAGCGGGACATCCGCTGCATCCGTTCGTCGAGCCGTCTGCGCTCGGTGAGGTCCTGCAGGATCACCGTCACCCCGCGCTGGGGCCCCAGGGAGTAAGCACTGGCGAGGAGGCAACGTCCTTCCGCAGAGCTCGAGGACCCGAGCTCGACGCTGTCGAGCCCGCTCTCCCCTCCCAGCACTCGGTTCACCTGCTCCAGGAACGGGCGGGAGCTCAGGTACCGCTCCACGGGATTGCCCTCCGGCGCCTCGTTCACGCCGAGGTACCGCCGGGCCGCCTCGTTCATCAAGATCACCTTGCGGTCCATTCCCAGGGCGATCACCCCGTTGGGCGTCCCACCGAGGATCTGTTCGCGCAGATCCCTCTCCTCACGGATCTCCTGAAGGAAGCGCCGGGCCTCGATGGCCTTTGCGGCCTGGGCTGCGAAAAGACCGAGAATCTCCTCGTGAGTCGGGCTAAAGGAGTCCTCCCGCCTCCCTTCCACGGCCAGAACTCCGAGAATCCGCCCATCGCTCACCAAGGGGACGGCGAGCTGGCTGCGGCGGGACGCGTAAGTACCGTGAACCCCACCCGCCCCACGGTCGGAAACCCGAAGGGCCGCACCACCCCTCGCCACCCACCCCACGATGCCGTACCCCAGGGGTATCCGCTCCCTACCGGGAGGCGGGGGCGCTCCCCCCCAGGCCGCGAGGGAGAGTTGTCCCTCCTCTGCCTCCTCGAGCAGGTAGAGAACGCCACCCTCGGCACCGGTCAGGTGCAGTGCCTCCTCCACGACCATCTTGAGGAGACCGGCGATCTCCCCTCCGGAGGTCATCTGGCGGCTCACCCGCTGGAGAGCCAGGATCTGTTGGATCTTGGCGAGATTCCCCTCCAGGAGATCCCGGTTTCGCAAGACGAGGCCAACCGTGTCCGCAACGGCGGCGAGGGCACCGAGAGCCGGAAGCAACCCGTCGCCCCGGCCCGGAGCCCAGCACGCCTCGAGCACCCCGAGCACCCGCGCCGCCGCCCGAACCGGAACCAATACGAAAATGGGAGCAGCCTTCAGGGACTCGGCCCTTGCGCACGCTTCCTCCTCGGTGAGCGGGTCGCCGTCCACCACGACCA
>CAZYJP010000001.1:0-26875 GCA_964647795.1 uncultured Thermodesulfobacteriota bacterium | reverse complement strand
TGTGTTGGGCTCCCCGGAAAGGGTCGCAAGGTAACAGATTGCCCCAGGACGGGCAACGCGGAACCGGGCGGCCGCGGGCGGTCCTGCCCCGGGGCTGCGGCCATGGGTGCGGAGTTGGCTGCCAAAGGGGGGCTTCCGGAAGGGGTGGGTCGCGGCTCGATGAAGGATCGCCCCGGATCCGCCAAACCCGGTGCCGAGTCTCTGAATCGTGGAGAGGCCGCTCCTAACCCCCGAGGAACCAAAGCGCTCCGCGGATCCCTGCAAAGCCCGCTGCCAAGGACAGGGTGAAGGCAGCCGGAGCCACCATGGCCCTTAGGCCCAGCACCCGCGGGGCGGGGAGACACGACCAGAACAGGCATGCGGCGAGGAGCGCGTAGCCCAGGGCCAGGGACCCTCCGGGGATCAGGGATGCCCGCAGGAGGTCCGCTCCCCCTTCTCCGGTGGTCCGGGCCCAGTGGGACACACCCCACAGGTAACCAGCGAAGAACCCTCCCGCGGCGGCAGCGGTCTGACTCAATCTCGCGATGAGCTTCATGGGAACTCCTCTACCCGCACCGGCGAATCACGCCGACGATGATTCCTTCCACCCGAAAATCCTGCCCTTCTCGGACCAGGATCGGCCCCAGCGCACCGTTCGCAGGCCGGAGCTCCACCTCACCGCCCCGGCGGTACAATCGCTTCACCGTGGCCGCCCCGTCCACCAGGGCTACGACGGTTTGACCGTTGTCCGCGGATGCCTGCCTTCGCACCACGAGGTAATCGCGGTCCAGGATCGCATCCTCCACCATGGAGTCTCCCCGTACTCGCAGCACGAAGTGCTCCCCCCTCCCCAGCATCGAGGGCGGGACGTCCAACTCGTCGTCCGAGGCTACCGCCTCGATCGGCCGGCCGGCTGCCACCCATCCCAGAAGGGGCAGCGTGCATCCCACTCCCTCCGGGCGGATCACTTCCAGAGCCCGCTTGGCGTTCCAAGAACGCCTGAGGACGCCCTGGCTCTCGAGGCGGACCAGGTAGTTCTGGACAGTGCCGAGGGAGCGAAAGCCGAATTCGCGGGCGATCTCGTGCTGGGTAGGTGCGCAGCCATGGCGCTCGGAATACCCTTGGACGAACTCGAGTACCCGCTTCTGTTTGGGGGTCAGGCGGCTCATCGTCATGGGCCGAAGGATATGCGTAAGTTATGCGTATGTCAAGGGCGGGTTCGGGTGTCTGCGCTCCGGCTGCCCTGGGCTCGAGGCGCGAGCGGCTCGGCCGGGGTGCGGCGACTGCCGGGAAAGGTGTCCGGTGCGGCGCACCAGCAGGATACCGAAAAAACCCCTCCACGGGTTTTTTCAGCGACGGGTTGACTCGGCCCGTCCCGCGGCTCGCCCTCCGGGTGCGCCGACGGCGCGTCCGATTCCCCTGTCCTGGGGAATCGTCTCGGGGCGGCCCCTTCGAACCCTTACGATCGCTACACCTTTCAAGCTCTCCGCGATTCGGCGCCCCATCCGTGGGGAGCGCTGCAAGGCGTTCTTCGACGGCCTGCTAGGGGGCATTCCCGGAAGCTCTGGGGAGGCCGGAAGAGGCCCCCGCATCCGGGGGGCCTCTTCCGGCACCGACAGCCTCTCTTACTCGACGGTGACCAGGGGTCGGATCGCCTCCACCTTCTTCTCCCCGATGCCCTTCACCTGGGCCAGATCCTCGGCGCTCTTGAAGGGACCGTTCACTCCGCGGAAGTCGACAATCGCCCGGGCCGTCACCTCCCCCACGCCCGGAAGGGTACTCAGTTGTTCCGCTGTCGCTGTGTTCAGGTTGACCCTCGCCTTGTCGGCCTCGGCCGCCGCCGGCTTGTCGACCGCCTCAGCCGAGACGGGTGGGAGGCCGGCTACCAGGGAGATGCCCACCAAGACCGCCACCAAGACGCCGATCCACTTTCCCATGACTTCCTCCTTTCCCGACGCTTCGCCGGAGATACAGCACTCCCTTCGACCCCCATGGCCAAAGCAGAGTGCTTGCGAAGTTTGCCGAAGTCAGAGATAAAGTCAAGACAAAAGAAAGTGTTATCGTTAAGTTTATGTCCCGGCACCCGGGGCATCCGGCGAGGTTACCAGGCGAATGCACCGGCCCCGGCAGGGCTACCCTGCCGGGGCCGGCTTTGTCCAGGGACATCGCAGTCACTAGGCTGTCAGGGGTCTCTCAACAGTCAGCGTGCACTCGGTTCGTTGCGTGTTGCGGATATTCCCCGACCTTGCCTGGGCCCGAGGCTCGCAAGACTCGCCGGCCCGGTACCGCGTGTGCTACCTGGCACATGCTCCAGACTACCAGGCAATTCATCGCTGTCAACCCATTGGCCGACGGAAATTTGCCGCGCTCTTCCTCCGGTCCGCCGACGCCAGTGGCCTGCCCGTTGGAAGACCACCCCTCGGTTCGGGTCCGGGAACGAGGGCCGAGGGTTCAGCGGATCGCCGCGAAAGCTGCCTCGTAGTCCGGGTGCTCCGAGACCTCGGGCACGATTTCAAGGTGCCGGATCACGTCCTGCTCGTCGACCACAAAGACGGCCCGGGCCAGGAGCCTCACGTCTCGGATCAGGATGCCCCAGGCCAGGCCGAAGGACGCGTCCCGGTAGTCCGAGAGCACGTGGAGCGACTCGATCCCGTGGGTGGTGCAGAACCGGCTCTGGGCGAAGGGCAGGTCCATGGACACGGTGAGGACCGCGACGTCGGGGGGCAGCTTCCCCGCTTCCTCGTGGAAGCGCTTGGTCTGGAGCTCGCAAATCGGTGTATCGAGACTCGGCACGGCACTGATGAGCTTCTTCTTCCCCGCGAAGTCGGCGAGGGTGACCGGCTTCCAGGCCCCGTCCAGCACCGTAAAATCGGGGGCGCGGTCCCCCGCCTGGAGAGCCGGCCCAACCAGGGCCATGGAGTTTCCCCTCAGCATTACGAACCCCCGGCGCTCCTGCATGTCATTCACTCCTCCTTCGTCGGGAAGGGTCCCGGGCGCCTCCCCGTCGGGCATCGGAGGCGCAGAATAGCATGCCCGAGATAGAGGGCAAAGGCCGTGATCACGGGCCCCAGAACCCACCAGAACCTCCCGTCTCCCAACGGGAGGCCGGCCAGCCGATAGCCGACGACCAACCCGAACACCGCCAGGAGGAAGGCGGGCCCGCCCACTGCCAACCGGACGACGAACAGCCGACGCGCAGCCTGTCCCTGTCCGTCTCGTTCGCCGCCTAGGCCAACTCCATCAGGGGCTTGTCCTCCCACAGCACCCTCTCCTCTCGCAGATCCTTCACGGTGACCAGGAGGCGCTTCTGGTTGTCCACACCGAATTCGAGGAGGAACCTGCGCTCCCCGATCCTGCCCGGGGGTTGGACCGGGATCACCAGGGGGGCGACCATCACCGGCTCGTGAGCCTCCTGGGTCTGGCCGCCGACGAAACTGATCCTTCCGTCCTCCCCGTACACGATCTCTCTCCCGGCCTCCGCCTCGCCCGAGCGAGTGGTTCGAAAGATGGTCAGGTGCAGCTCGTACTGGCCGTCGTAGAAGGTGTTCACCACGTAGCGCGCGGTGGGGCTCCGCGTGGGGTAACGCGAGTACCTCTCCACGACGGGAGCATACCGGTACTCCCCGCTGATGGCATCGCGGACCTGGATCGAGTAGGTCTCTCGTACCATGTCGTCCACAGCGCGCTCCGAGAGGAAGTGGACACCACCCCTTCCAGAGGCCACCTCCGGCAAGTCCCCCAGGACCCGATCCCCAAAGTTCTCGTCAAGAGTTCGGCGGATCTGTGGAATTCGGGTGCCGCCCCCTACGAGGAGCACCTTGCGGATGTCCGACGCCCGCACCCCCGTGAGCGCAGCCTCCTCCAGGGCGCGGTCCAGCGCCTCCTGCACGCGTGCGCCGAGGCCTTCCCTGCGCAGCGCTTCCTCGAACCGTTCGTGGCTGAGGGGCTCCGAGTCGACGTCGTGCAGGCGGAACTTCTTCCAGTAGAAGGTGGGCAGGTCCGCGCCGGCGTCATCCACGTGAAGCTCGCGCAGGATCTTCATCCGCAGGTCCGCCGTGCCCACCGGGAGACTGGCGGCGGCCTTGAGGACCGGCGGCGTGTATGCCTCGCGACCGAGCCACTGGAACTGGAGTACCCGCGCCCTCAGGGACGAGAAGCCGAAATCGAAGACCAACACCAGATCGTCTACGAAAAGGTTCAAATCGTAGCCCAGGGCTACCGCGGTGTCCTCGTCCAAGAGAGTCACGGAGCGGGCTCCTTCCAGGTCCACGTAGCGAAGACACTCCCGAAACAGCTCCCCCCCTTGATTCGGGAACAGGAAGACCAGGTTGAGGGGCTCCCCCATTTCTGCGGCCAGGCGCCGGGTGAGCTCGGTGAGAAAGGTGGCGGCGGCCTTCTTGTGGGTATATCTCAGGCCCCGAACGCTACGGGCCACCGGGGCCGGGTGGAGGATGTGGTCTTTGAGGTCCCGAAAGCACCCCTCGTCCTCGTAGAGCCCCTCGCTCAACACCTCCTCCCCGAGCAGGGTGCGATCCCCGAGATAGATGAGGGAGGGGACGAAGAGCGTTCCGGGAAATTCGTGGATTCCCCGAGCCACACCCCTCAGGAGCCCCCTGATTTCCGCCGTGTCTTGGCGGAAGGTCAGGATCGTGTTGTAGTTGCCCAGGTCGATGGTCAGGTCTGCCACGGTGTGTCCTTCGCACGGCGTGCCGACTCGTCGGTTCGGCCCAAAAACCCTTGAAGACCAGGAACCTCTAGGACCGCGGTCTTTACCCTAGCAGGCTGCTGAAAAAGCAGCCCTGCATGGGGCGCCGAATCACGGCGCTTGAAAAGCGTAGTGATTCACCCTGCTAAAGCTCCTCGATGAGCACCATGTCCCCCCGCTGGCTTCGGCCCTCCGAGAGCAAGGCGATGTCGTGGCACGCTGCCTGAAGGGTCCCTCGCGCCGCTTCCAGAGCAGCCCGGACGGGCGCGGCCAACGGACCCTCTTTCGGCGCGTGCCCCCCGATCTCGTCGAGAAGCGGCAGGTAGCGGTCGGTCTGCCCCTGGACGAACCGGCCCAGGGCGAACCCGATCCCCTGGGCAAGGGCACGCTGGAGCGAACCCCGGTGGACGCCGGTCCAAGCCAGGAAGAGGTCCAGGAGACGATCCCCCCGGTCGTCGAGCTCGTCCAGGAGCCCCCACATCCGTGTCAGGGGTTCGGCCTTGTCGGGGTGGGCGGCCACCAAGGCACCCAGGAACTCCCCGATCTCCCCCTCTCCCGGCCCAGAGAATCGGGCCGCCGGTTCGCAACCCTCCGGAAACCCATGCGCGGCGAAACGGCGGCGCAGCGATTCCAGCAGGCCGGAAGCATCTGCCAGTCCCGTATCCAGAAAACCACCCAGCAGGAGGGAGGGATTGTTGTCCCTGGCGTAGGCCTCCAACATGCGGGCTCGGTCGGCGGAGGCCGGTACGCCGTCGAGGGGAAGAAAACCGGGGCGTTTGAGGAGCTCGAGGGCCTCGGTCAGGAAGGCGGCGTTCGGTATCTGCAGGAGGACACGAGCTGCAAGATACCGTGAGAAAAGATCCCCCTCCCGCCACAAGGGGAGAAGGGCCTCGGCGTGCCGGACCTCGGTGCGCAACGAACGATTCTCCAGGAGCTCGCGAACCTCCAGGACCGGTGCCGTCTCCCCGAGCCGTTCCAAGAGCTTCTCAACCACCTCGGGGTCGGTCGCCCCCCGCAGCGAGCGGTAGACGGCGCGGCCTTCGATCCCGGTGTCCTTCCGCCTCCGGAACAGCCGGCCCAGAAGCCCCTTGGAAGGGAGCGGTGTCAGGGACCCGAGGAGCAGGCGGTGGACCCGGGGGTCGTCCACAGATGCGAGGGACGGCACCATCCACGCCTCCAGCCCTGCTTCCGCAAGGCGCAGCAGCGGTTCCGCGCCGGCAGGGGCCCCCAGACGGGCATAGGCCTCGAAGGCGGCCCGTGCGAGTACCGGGCTGGTCGTCTCCAGGCATGGCAGGAGCCGGTTACCAAGCTCCCTGTCGCCCAGACGCCCGATTCCGCGAGCCGCTTCCGCGTCCCACGGATCCCCCCGCTCCAGGCCGGCGAGGATTTCAGCCTTGGCCCCGGAGGTCCCCAACTCGCAGAGTGCCCGAAAGGCAGGGAATTCGGCCGCCCGCCTCACCAGACCCGCCGCCGCCTCGGGACCTCCGTAGAGGGCCAGGGCCTCGCACGCGGCCGGGAACAGCGAGGTTTGCTCCAGGTGCTGCAGGATCAGCGGAAGACTGCGCGCCCCCCGAATCCGGCCCAGACCGCGGAGAGCCGCGGCCATCACCTCTTCCGATCCGCGCTCTCGCAGCACCCGGGCCAGGTGCCCCTCGGCCATCGGGTGCCCGATCTCGCCGAGGCCCAGCACGAGCCGGGTCTTTTCCGGAGAGTCCCTTCGGGTCAGTCGGTCCCTCAACTCCGCCTCGGTGTCGGGGCCGAGGCAGAGTCCCCCCAACAGGACCGACGTCCGATAGGGGATGGGGCCCAGCGGATACAACTCGACGTAACCGGGGAAGCGGGCGGCCCCCCGGGTGAGGATCTCCTCCAGAAGATCGCCGACCGGGCGGTGGACGAGGGGATCCATCTGCCGTCAGGCCTTGCGCTCCACCTTGGTCTTCTGACCGACCTCTTCGACCTGACTGTAGTACTCCGAGGTGAACTCGCGCTCCACGCTCCCCCCGAGGAGGGCCTCGAGTTTCTCGGTAATCGCCAGACACCCTGGCCCCCGAACCCCGAAGACGGTCACCTTGACGTTGCCCTCCTCGTCGATCGACACCTTGACCTCTTCCAACTCACATCCTCCTCAGGGTCAGGCTCACCGTCTCCCCCTGCCGGGTTTCCTGCACGACGCGGAAATCCTGGATGCCGAGCTGCTCTTTGACCACGTGGTACGCATAGCGGCGGGCGACTTCTCGGGTGAAGGTCTCCTGGGTGAAGGTCTTGACCATGTCCCAGTCGGCCACGACCTCGTAAGTGTCTCCGCTCTTCACGAAGCCGATGTCGTACCCCTCCGGGGTCCGGACCCGAAGATCCACGGCCATCTTCTGTCCCAGGTAGCCTCGAATCTTGACCTTGCCCTCCTGGTACTCGAGGTTCATGTCGTCCAGGGCGCGCTTGAGTTGGAGCAGCTCGACGATCTTGGTCCGCACCTTGGTGAAATGGGACATGGACCCTCCTCAGTGAGCTTCCTTGTTGGCCCGACGCGTCCGCTCGGCCGCCCACTCGCGCAATTTCTCGATCCGTTCGCTCATCAGCTTGGCGATCGGGATGACCTCTCGCGCGCCCTTGCGGATGTCTTCGGTGGTGAACTCCCGTTCCCCGTCGTCGAAAGCGTTGTACATGGCATTGATGATCGCCTGCTCGATCTCGGCACCGCTGAACCCCTCGGTCTCGCCGGCCAGGAAGGAGATCTCGTAGTTGCGGATCACCGGCCGCACCCGCGCCAGATGAACGCGGAAGATCTCGATGCGCTCGTCGTAGGTGGGGAGGTCTACGAAGAAGATCTCGTCGAAGCGGCCCTTGCGCATGAGCTCCGGGGGAAGGTTGGCGATATCGTTGCCGGTAGCGATCACGAAGACGGGCTTTTCCTTTTCCTGCATCCAGGTGAGGAACGTACCGAACACCCGGGCCGAGGTCCCGGAGTCGCCGCTCCCGGCCACGCTGGCAAACCCCTTCTCGATCTCGTCGATCCACAAGATGCAGGGACTGATGGTCTCGGCCAGGAGGAGGGCCTTGCGGATGCGTTCCTCCGACTCCCCCACGAGGCTGCCGAACACCTTGCCCATGTCCATGCGCAGGAGAGGCAAGCGCCACAGGGCCGAGGTTGCCTTGGCCGTCAGGCTCTTCCCCGTACCCTGAACCCCGATGATCAGGATCCCCTTGGGGTTGGGGAGCCCGTAGTCCTTGGCGCGGCTGCTGAAGGCCTTGTCTCGCTTCTTTAGCCATTCCTTGAGGTTGTCGAGACCGCCAATGTCGGAAATCCTCTCACGGGCGGGGAAGAATTCCAGCACTTCGTCCTTCTTTATGATCTTCTGCTTCTCCGAGAGCACTAGGCCGATCGCCGACTGGTTGAGGTCTTGGTGCTTGAGGATCGACTTGACGAACACTCCGCGGGCCTGATTCTCGGTGAGTCCCAACGCGGACTTGACCAATTTCTCCTCTCCCTCCGAGGTCAGATCCACCTTCACGTCCCTGCCCTCGCAGACTCCGTGGAGAAGCTCCCGAAGGGCCTCGTAGTCGGGTAGTGGCAAGAAAACCTGGGGTACGTCTTCGCGGAACTCAGCCGGGAGCTTGAAGTTGTGGCTGATGAGGACCGCGGTCTTCCGGGCAGACCGCAGGGAATAGAGGAGGTTGCGAAGCATCCGCACCACCACCGGCTCTTCGAAGAAGGGGTGGAAGTCCTCCAGTACGAAGAGGGCCTCTCCCCGGTATGCCTCGAGCCGCTGAAGGGCAGTGAGTGGGTCCATTCGCCCCTCCTCCAGCGGATTTCCCCCGCTCCCCACCTTCCGAAACCCGGTCACGGCGTTCCAGAAGAAGAGCTCCCGGTTTCCCAGCTCCTCGGCCAGTTCCCGCAGGAGATCGCGCGCCCGTTCCTCCTCCCCGGTCACCAGGGAGATGAGAGGCTGTCGGGAACGGATGAGGATGCTCAGTTCTTCCCGAACGTCCATGGTCTCTCCGGGCTGTGCCGCTGCAGGCTGACCCGATTCAAAGGGCATAACTCGGGTGAGGGGACCTGGGGGGCTTCGCCCCCGTCACCTAGGCACGGACATCGGGGGGAGGACCTGCATCGGCTCCCTCGTCCGGGTCCGAGTCTTCGACACTTCGGCGCATGCGCGCCAGAAACAGGAAAAAATAGAACAGGGCCAAAAGGACCGCTGCCCCGTGCACCCACAAGGGAAGCGGGAAAAGCCACTGGACGCCGAAAGAGAGCCCCAACAGCGCGGTCCCGAGGAGGAGAAGGTAGGGTGCCGCCCAGCACAGGACATCCCAGGCCTTCTCTCCGGTTTCCAGACCGAAATAGCCGAGAAACGAGCGCATGGCCCCACTCTCTTCCGCCCCGCGGCACCACCAGCGAGCCGAACCATCGTTTGATCTCTACTCTACGTGACCGGCTACCGGCGGGTCAACGCACCGGATGCGCGCCACCGGATGCGCGCCGGATGCGGGACGATGGGCGGCGGGCCTGCGCACGGGTTCCCCGGGGCTCTCCGTCTCCTGGGCAGGCACGGCGCGCCGGCGATTCTCCGAGGGGGCAACACCGCCTTCTAGTTCCCCGAACGGATTCCGGCCGGCCGTTCAACGGGGCGGATCCCCGGATCGCATCCGTTCCAGTTGGAGGTCCAGGTTCTTGAGGCGCTCCAGGGTTTCCTTCAATTCCCGGTTCTCCGCTTCCAGCGTCCGGGTGCCCGACTCCAACTCCCGAAGCTGCTCCGCGATTTCCTCGTGCTCCCGGATGAGCTCCTGATTCTGCCGCCCCAGGGCGCGCTCCCGTTCCAGCACCACGTCCAGGAGCCCGTCCACCCCCCGACTGTCTTGCCGCAGTTCCTCGAGGCGTCGCCGAACGTCTTGTTCCTCCTTCCACAGGAACTCCACCAAATCCCCCCTCCGCTCCTCCTGGAGCTCGCAGCGGCGCAGGTCCGAGAGAACCCCCAGGAGTCGACGTAACTCCAGGTCCCGAGCGCCTCGGGGATCCAGGGACCGATAGCGCTCCAGTTCTTCCAACGCCCTCCGATAGTCGGGTTCCGGATGCTCGGGGTGGGACAGGAGCAGAGCCAGCCGCAAGTGTGCCCCGGCGCGAAGCGCGCCGTCCGGCGCATCCTGGGCCACGCCCTCCCAGCGCTCGATCTCCCCGGCAACCTTTCCCCCGTCGATCCGCGCATACGTCTCATAGAGGCGGCCGGCAGGGCTCAAGGAGGTACACGCGCACGCTCCGATCACCAGGACCGCGACAACAAACCCTGAGCTCCTCATGACGCCGTCCTGGGAGGCAAACTCCCGGGAAGGGATTCTACGTCGATCACGGTCACGCTCCCGGGGATTTCCTTGGCGGATTCCTTCAGCCGGGCTGCCGCTTCGCCGATGGAAATGGGGTCGCGGTATACCAGGTCCGTTTCCGTTACCACGGCGATCGAAAGGGAAAGAAGGGGAAACGTGGCGGATTCCCCCTGGCGGCTCTTCCCCCGGATGAACCCCCGCGATCGATCCTCCTCATCATAGAACCCCGGCACCGCCGCGTCGAAGCGTCGGATCACCTCGTTGCACAAGCTCCGGCACCGCTCTCGGGCCGTGAGGAGGACAAAGTCGTCTCCCCCGATGTGCCCGATGAAATCCTCCGGCTTTCCCGCCTGCTCCACCGTCTTCTCCAGAATCCGCCCCACCGACTTGATCACGCCGCTGCCTCGGGCGTAGCCGTACTTGTCGCTGTAGGCCTTGAAGTTGTCCAGATCGAACAGACAAAAAGCCACGGGGTCCCCTCGTTCGATCCGCTGATGAAGAGCATCCTCGATCGCTTCCCCCCCCGGAAGGCGGGTCAGGGGACTCGCATCCAGGCAGGTCTGCTCCATCCTCTGGAGCCGGGAAGACATGGCCGCAAAGGCCCGGGCGAGATCTCCGATCTCGTCCCCCGTGTCCAGTTCCGGTACCCGGTCGAAGCGTCCCTCCGAGATCTCACCGGCGGCGGTCTGGAGCCGGTGCACGGCCACCGTGATTCCCCGGGAGATGATCAGGGCAGTTCCCCCGGCTACCGCGGCACCCAGGAGAAACAGAATAACGGTGACATGGAAGGCCCGCTCCCCAATTTCGCCGGTCTGCAGGGTCTTCAGGTTTCTGGCACGCCGGAGTGCGCTCGACTCCTGGCGAAGAGTCTCCAGGATTTCAGCGTGCTGACCTCGCAGCGTGCGGTTCTCCTCTGGACTGAGCTCCCCGGAGCGGGCAAACCCCTCCTCGAAGAGGTCCTCGTACTGCCGGTGGAGCCCTTCCACCCGTGTTACCCACGGGTCTTCCCAACCCCGTATCTCTCGGAATCTAACCAATTGACTGCGAAACCCGCCGCTTCGTTGGCGGAAGACCTCTTCCAACTCGGGATCCCGCAGGAGGAGGTAGCGCCGGCCGTAGGAGTCCTGCGCCAGGAGATTCTCCACCAACTGATCCACAGCCTCCACCAGGGGGACGTCTACCTGGACGATGCTGTCGGTGATCCGGTTGAGACGCGTGAGGCTGAGAAGAGCGAACGAAGCGATCAGGGCGGTCAGCAGCAAGAGCGGGAGATAACCCAAGAAAAGCTTGTTCGCGATGTTCAGACGCAGGCCACTCATGGTGCGATCTCTTCGCCTGAGAGGGTACGTCTGCCCTCGGCAAGCCCTCGCGGGCCGAGTGACCCATCTGCCAGACAGGACATCACGCGGTCATGAGCGGCCTTGAGTCCACCGTGAGCGCAAAGGAAGCTTGCCTCGGCTCCCGGACCCGTGCTTCTCTGGAACACCTCTTCCTCCCGCTCTCCCGAAAAGCCGTGGCCATCCGAAATCCCCAACGACAGACCTTTTTCGCTGCCTGTCCCCCCGGGCTGGAGTCCGTGCTCCTGGAGGAGGTCCGGGGCCTTCGCCTGTCCCGAGCCGAGGCTCAAGTGGGAGGGGTTCGCTTCGACGGGCCGGAGTGGGAGGGGTGGCGCGCCGCGCTCCACCTGCGGTGTGCGGTGCGCATCTACCGGGAATTGGCGAGCTTCGACGCTCCCACGGCCGAGGCCCTCTACCACGGCGCACGGCGGGTGTCCTGGGACTCGGTGTTGAGACCCGATCAAACCTTCGCAGTGGATGCCAAGGTCTCGGGTCCCACCCACCGCCACTCGGGCTTTGCGGCCCTCAAGGTCAAGGACGCTGTCGCAGACTGGTTCCGGGAGCGGGAGGGCGTGCGCCCTTCCGTGGAATCCAGGGCCCCGGACGTCCGGATCCTCGTTCGTCTGGTGGAGGCGCGGTGCACCCTCTCCCTCGATGTCGCAGGACGTTCGCTGCATCGACGAGGCTACCGGGTCCGAAGCACCGAGGCACCCCTGGGGGAGTGCCTCGCCGCGGGGGCCGTGTACCTGAGCGGCTGGGACCGACAGAGCCCGTTCCTCGACCCGCTTTGCGGCTCCGGAACGATTCTCATCGAGGCCGGCCTGCTCGCCGCCCGGGTCGCGCCCGGGCTCCTGTCGGAGGACTTCGCCTTCCAGCGGTCGCGAGGTTTCGATTCGGCCCGATGGGAGGAGCTGCGCGAAACAGCGCGCCGCGAGGCACACCGGCCCCGCCGGGTGATCATCCGGGGCAGGGACGCAGACCCCGCCGCCCTGGAGTCCGCCCGCCTCAATATCGAGGCGGCCGGACTGGGCGACGTCGTCGGGCTTGAGTTGGGAGCCGTCGGCGACTTTGCTCCCACCCCGGGATGGGGCGCCACGGTAGTCACGAACCCCCCTTACGGGGTTCGTCTCGAGGAAGTCGAGAAGCTGATTCCCCTGTACCAGACCATGGGCCGGGTCTTCAAGACTCGCTGTCGTGGATTTCGTATTCACCTTTTCCTTGCCAACGGCCGTTTGGCTAGCGCCTTTCAGCTCAAGCCGAAACGCTACTGGCCTCTCGTCAACGGAGGGATCCGCTGCCGTTTCGCCCGTTTCGATATTCGCTGAGGGATGCCGCCCCCCAAGGTTCAGTACACCCCCCGGCCTTCCAGCGCCCTTCCCAGTGTGAGGGCATCCGCGTACTCCAGGTCGCCCCCCATGGGTACCCCCCGAGCGATCCGGGTCACCTTGAGCCCCAGAGGATCCAGCAATCGTTTGACGAAGAGAGCGGTCGCGTCTCCCTCCACATCCGGATTCGTAGCCAGGATCACTTCCTCCACCGCCTGCTGTTTCACTCGCGAGAGGAGTTCCCGGATCCGCAGATCCTCCGGTCCCATCCCGTCCATTGGAGACAGGTGCCCCCCGAGCACGTGATACCGTCCGAAGTACGACCGGGTGCGCTCCACCGCCATCAGGCTGGCCTGATCCTCCACTACGCAGACCAGACGGGGGTCGCGCCGCGCCGAGGTGCACATGTCACAGGGATCGGCTTCGGTGAGCTGAAAACAGACCGAACAAGGGCGTATCCGCTCCACGACATCCGCCAGAGCGCGTGCCAGAGAATGAGCATCCTCGGCCGGCGCCCGCAGCACATGCAACGCAAACCGCACCGCGGTCTTCTCTCCCACGCCGGGCAGCTTTTGGAACTCCCGCAAGAGCCTTGCGATGGGGGGAGGAAACATGGGGGCCTCTCGCTTAGGACGTCCCGCGGAAGGTACAGCATTCCCGGCGAACAGTTCAAGGAGCCCGGGGGATCGGGCTTACCGCCCATCGGAAGAACGGGCCCGGACCTCCTCGGCGGCCGCGTGGGTACGGGGTGTCGCGAGACTGTGCGGTGTCCATGGGTCCTGGTGGTGACGAAGGCGGGCGGCCCCCCGCCTTGCGCCCAGACGGAAAATGACCGAGACTCCCTCTCCGACCCCCCTTGGAGGCGCCCCCATGGAGACCCCCCTCCTCCGCTGGATCGTCGATCGGATCGCCGAACAGGGGCCGATCCCCTTCGCCACCTTTATGGACTGGGCGCTCTCCCACCCGGAGCACGGCTACTACGCCTCGGGGCAGGTCCGGGTGGGGGAGGATCAGGGCGACTTCACCACCGCCCCCCACCTGACGGTGCTCTTCGCCCGGTGCCTCGTCCGTCTGGTCCGCATAGCGGACGACGCTCTCGGAGGGCCCGATCCGTTCGTGCTCGCCGAAGGGGGGCCGGGGGAGGGCCGGCTGGCTCGAGATATGATGGACTGCCTCCGGGAGGAGTCGCCCGCGCTGTACTCCCGCCTGCGGTACGCCCCCGACGAGTCGAGTCCGGCGCTCCGCCTCCGCCAGAAACTACTTTGGACCCCTCACCGGGACCGGATCGTGGAATGGCCCCCGCAAACCCCGGTGGAGGGCCTCTACCTCTCCAACGAGCTCTTGGACGCCTTCCCCGTGCACCGGCTCACGCGCCGGGACGGCCGCTTGTGGGAGGTTCACGTGGACTCGGACGGGTCAGGCCTGACCGAGGTGCTCCGCCCCCCCAGCCGCCCCGAGCTCCTGGGCCGTCTGCCACCCTACACGGAACTCCCGGAGGGGTGCGAGATGGAGGTCAATCTGGGCGTGACCGGCTGGCTCTCCGGGGTGAGCGCCGCACTTGCCCGGGGATACGTGGTCACGATCGATTACGGGGACGAGGCGTCCCGTCTCTACGGAGTCCACCGGCCACGGGGCACCGTGCGGGGCTACCGGACCCACCGTGTCCGCGACGACCTGCTGGCAACTCCCGGACTCCAGGATCTCACGGCGCACGTGGACTTCACCGCCCTGCGCGAGGCTGGAGAAGCGCTAGGCCTGCAGGCTTCACGGCTGCTGCCCCTTCGCGACTTCCTGGTCGCACTGGGACTCCTCGAGCAGGTGAATCGGTTGGAAGAGCGGTGTCTCAGCGCCGTGGAGGCCCTGGAGGCCCGACGAGCCGCCGCGCCTCTCCTGCTGCCGGATCCCGGAATGGGGGAGTCCTTCAAGGCTCTGGTCCAGTCCCGGGGAGCGCCCTTAGGAGTCCTGCCGCTGGACGCCGGCCGGACACCTCCCCCTTAGGGCCCCTTCGTGAAGCTGAAAAACGGCGTGCGCGAGGATGCCGCGGGGGGAAACGGACTCACCGGATCCTGCGCTGCCGGAGGGGCGGGGCGGGCTCATCCCGGCGCCTCCCGCCCCGCGGCAAGGGCGGGGATCACCGGGTGGGATCGGTCAGCCGGCAGGCGATCTTCCCCGTGTCCGGGTCCCCAGTTCCCTGGCGACCCCCTCTCTCGCGAGAAACCCCGCCTCGATCCCCACATCGTGGATGAATTCCAGCGCATTGTGGTGGAACCGGTCCAGCGCCTCCCCCGGCGCCTGGAATGTGAACGTGAAGCGCCCCCCCGGCCAGGAAAAGACGTCGTAGACAATCTGTTTCGACTGCTCCAGGAGCACCTTCTCGATGTCCGCGGGGTCCACGGCGAAGTCATCACACAGAATGCCTCCCAGGCGCCGCGTTCCGCCCTCGGCCTTTTGGATCTCCAAGGCTTGGGCCAAAGACTCGGCAGTCAGGATGCCTGCCTGTTCCAGGAGTGCCCCGATGCCGTCACGGATGCGGTTGGACTCAGCGCGCAGAAGCCGCCCCTGCTGGAAGATGAGGCGAGCCGTTCGCTCTTCCCAATGGATGGAGAGAACTCCGGATTTCCCCGAGATCCCGACCACCTCGAGCAGGTGAGAGACGTCCATGTAGTTGAGGGTTCCTTCCAGGGCCATCAGCTTTCCTCGCAGGTGGACGACGGTTGGAGGGGCACCCCCTCCCCTCCATCGGCCGGTGCCGGGGGTTTCTTGAGAACTGTCCAGAAGCAGGCGGGCGGGATGGGAGGCGGGGAAGTGCGGGGTGGTCTCCCTGCGCCTGGAAGCCATCCGGGGTGCTCACTCCGGGAGGTGGACGGAGCGGAAGGAAGGCGCTTCATCCAGGTCCGCCAGGATCGTGTTCCAGACCGAGTCGGGCACCTGCGCCAGGCGTCGGCCGTCGAACCGGTCCAACCTGTTGTCCCTAAGCACGCTCCGCACCTCCTCCACGTACTCGTCTCTACGCACGGAGTACAGGAGCAGCCCCTCGGCCAAGGCATGCGGATCGAGTGCAAGCCCTGACTCCCTCATTCCCTTTCGCAGCGTGCGAAATTCCTCGTAGGCCCAAAACGTGTTGAGGTTGCGGAGGTAGGCTTCCACCGCCTCGCCCAGGTCGCCGAAGCGAGCGACGGAGTAGTTGGCCCCTTCGTCCCGCAACAGGGGGGCTATCCCCTTGTCCGCAGAAAACACCCACTGTCCGAACAGACTGTTTCCCAGTCTCGCGAAACGAGAGCCCCCCCAGGCGGACTCGATCGCCGCTTGGGCCAGGCCCAGGCTTGGGGGAACGACGTCGGCCCGGGTCCACAATTCCTCCAGCAGGGCCGCGGAGGCGCGAGCCGCGGGCTCGGTCCCCTCGGGATCCACGCGGTACTGTTCCACCATCCGGGAGACGAAGGCGTCTTGTTCCGGCGTGAGCTCCCGCCCGGAGAGGAGGTCTTCGCGAATCTGCCGCAATCGCGACCGATCCGCACGAATCCTACGATTCACCGCGAGCAGGTGAGGGAGTATCGCCCGAAGGAACACTTCTTTCTTTGCGTCCCGGTCGAGCTCGTCCATATCCGGGGGAAGCCGCAGCGGTGCGAGGTTCGGAACGGCGTCCTGAGCTGTCGGGGTGGTCCAGGCAGCGTCCAGAAGGGCCGCCAGGTTTCGTGCCGAGGTGGTCTCGAAAGTCAACAGGTGGGAGGGGGGTCTCGTGGGCGAGGAGATCGAAAGGGACGAGCCTCTTTCTGCCCAGGGCGCCGGCTCCCGAGATCCCAGGGTCGAGAGCCCAGCGGCCAGGATCGCACCGCACAGGACGATCGGGAGTAGGAACCCGCTGGCCTGGGCCGCGGGGCGGAGGTCTTCTTCCAGGGGGGACCGCTGCGCCATTGGGGGCGCTCCGTGGAGGGATTCGGGCCGAAACGGTAGCCGCCCTATGGAACCCCGAGACCGGCAGGCGCGTCAAGAAATGGTTCTCGCCCACCCCGGGGCCCGGGAACGCATCGGGGGCCCCAAAAGGGCCGGGGGAGCGGCCCCTCGCACGCTCCCCCGGCCCTACTTTTCCAACCCGACCGGTTCAGCCGAGCAGAATGCTTTCCGCCTCGTCCCGGCGGGCTTCCATCACGTACGGGATGCCGGAAACCCGAGAGGCCTCTTCGGTGAGAGCCATGAGATCGCTTCGGTCCAAGAGTCCCAAGGAAAACTTTCGCGCGCCGGCCATGAGCTGCCGGAGGCCGGTCTTGAATTTCTCTGCGTAGGTGTAGATCCCGATGGCGCCATAGGGGATGTCCTTGATGTCGGCGCCGTACTTGTCCTGGAGATCTTCGATGACCACGAAGATCTGGTCCGCCTGGGTACCATACTGGGACACGGTCTTGGGGAGCTCTCCCTTTTCCATCCACTCGCCGATGTTCTTCCCGACCATCCCTGGGATCATCAACGCCCGCCCCATGCAGACAGCCTTGAAGTACGGAGCGCCCATTGCCAGTGCCTTGAACACGCCGTCCTCCGAGGAGAACCCCCCGGCGATTGCCAGATCCGGAACCCGCAGCCCCTTCGCCGCTAGCTTCTGGGCGAAATCATAGGCCAGCGCCTGAAGGTAGAAGGTGGGAATGCCCCACTCGTTCATCATCGGCCATGGGCTCATCCCGGTCCCCCCGGGCGCCCCGTCGATGGTCAGCAGGTCGATCTTCGCCTCGGACGCCCACCGCAAGGCCATGGCGAGCTCCACCATGGAGTACGCCCCCGTCTTGAGGGTGACCCTCCGAAAGCCCAGCCCCCGGAGGCGCTCCACTTCCCCCAGGAACCCCTCCTTGGTAACGAACCCCAGGCGCGAGTGGCGCTCGAACTGCCGCAGGGCACCATGCCGGAAGGCCCGCTCGTTCTCGTGCAGGGTCGGGTCCGGGAGCACCACGTAGCCCCGCCGCTTCAACTCCACAGCGCGTTCCAGGGTGTCGACCTTGATCTCCCCTCCGATGCACTTGGCCCCCTGCCCCCACTTGAGCTCGATGGTGTCGAGGCCGTGCTTTTCGATAACGTACTCCGCCACACCCAGCCGCGTGTCCTCCACGTTCATCTGCACCAGGATCTCGCCGTAGCCCTCGTGAAACCTGCGGTAGGTGGAGATGCGGCGATCCATCTCCGGCGAACTCCTGACCTTCCCCCCTGGGCCAAGCTCGAGTTGGGGATCGATGCCGCACACGTTCTCACCGCAAACCAGGGTGACGCCGGCGATTGCAGCACCCACCGCGAAGTGCTCCCAGTTCTTGCGGGCGATATCGGTGGAGCCCAAAGCACCGGTGAAGACGGGCGCCTTCATCTTGACCTTCTTGTCCCACCCGTACGCCGTCTCGGTGCCTACGGCCGGAAAGATCGCCGTGTCGGGCCCGGGCTCGGTGCCGGCGGGCAGGCCTTCGGCCCCCACCGCGTAGCCCTGGATATTGAGGTGGGAGTAGTCCACCGGGTAGTTCTTGTCTGCCCCGGCCGTTACTTCCCCGTAACGGGAGGGATAGAGCACCTCCCGACCTCGGAAGCTGGCGAGCCAGATCTCGCACCCGCCCTTGCATCCGTCCAGGCATGCGGTGCAGATCCCGGACATGGGCACCACGTCTCGGGAGCGGTTGAAGGTGCTGGTGGCTTCGTTGCCGTTGGGCTGACGCAGGTTCATGGAGCCTCCGTTGGGGGAGTGGAAGTTTGGTCCGGAAAGGCCCTAAGAGTCGCTCGCCCCCGCCGGGGGAAGATATGGGGGCAATCACTACTGTTTCAAGAATCTTACCCTACCATATCTCTGGGGGCATGCCGACCATCCGCCGCAGAACTGCCCTACTCTTCTAGAAAGATCAGTCCCTGCTTGAGAGCGATGCGGATCAGGCCGGCCAGATCCTTCACCCCCAGTTTCGCCACCACGCTGGCCCGGTGTTTTTCCACAGTCTTCCTGGTCACCCCCAGTGTCCGACCGATCTCGCCGTTCGAGCGCCCTTCGGCCACCAACTGCAGCACCTGCCTCTCGCGAGGAGTGAGGCGGTCCAGCGGCATCTGCCCCTTGGGCTCGACAGACTCCCCCCGCACGGCGTCCACCAGAACCCGGGAAACCGAGGGACTCAGATAGGTCTCTCCCCGAGCCGCCGCCCGCACCGCCAGGAGGAGCTCCTCGGTTACCGAGCGCTTCAGCAGGTAGCCCGCGGCGCCGGTCCGGATGGCCTGTCGCACCAGTGTCTCGTCCGAGTACATGGAGAGCACCACGACCCGGGTTCGCCCGCCCAGCGCCTGCACCCGTTCGATGGTCTGAATACCGTTCATCCGCGGCATGGCCAGGTCGACCACGAGGATGTCGGGGGGAGTGCGGCGCACCAATTCCAGGGCAGCGATCCCATCCTCCGCCTCGCCCACCACCTCCATGTCCGGCGCCTTTTCGAGGAGCGCGCAAATCCCCTGGCGGACCAGATGGTGATCGTCCGCTACGATGACGCGGATCATGACCGCCCCTCCTGTCCTGCCCGGGCTTTCTTTCCAGCCTCGCGGGAGGGAGGTGCCCCTTCCGCCGGAACCACGGCGACCATGGACGTCCCCAGCCCCGGGGCCGAACGGATCTCCAGGTGCCCGTCGAGCAAATCCAAACGTTCCCGCATGCCGGCCAGGCCGAGCCCCCCTCTGCTCCCCTGGTCGCCGAGAATAGTGGCGACATCGAACCCCACCCCGTCGTCTTCGACGGCCAGGCGTGCCTTCCCGGCACGGCAATCCAACCGGACCCGGACCCGGGTCGCGCGGGCGTGCTTCACCGCGTTGGTGAGCGCCTCCTGGAGAAAACGGTAGAGGCAGACCTGGGAGGCATCGCGCAGGGGTGGAAACTCCATACCCCGGTACTCGACGGGAAGGTGTGTTCGGCCCCCGAATGTCCGGCAAAACCCCTCGAGTGTGCGGTTGAGCCCCAGGGTGTCGAGGGAAGGGGGGCGCAGGTCCTGGGCCAGGGAGCGGACCCGGTCCACCGTGGACTCCACCAAGGCCACCGCATCGCGCAATCGAGCCTCCAACTCCCGAGCGCCGGCGGGCAGTTCCCCCTGGAGCAGCTCCAGGTGGATCTTGAGCGCGGTAAGGGACTGACCGGCCTCGTCGTGGAGCTCCCGAGAAACGCGCGCCCGTTCTTCCTCCTGAGCGGAGACCAGTTGGCGCCCCAACTCGCGCAGCCGGCTCTCGCTCCGGCTCAGGGCCTCTTCCATCTTCTTGCGCTCGGTCGCGTCGCGGCAGCTGAAGAGCAAGGTGCCGTCCTCGATTCGCACCCGCTTCACGTTGACCAGCAGGACATGTTCGGTGCCGGCTTTGTCCCGGACCCTCCGTTCCAGATTCTCCAGTTCGCCCTCGACCTCCAGCCGCGCCCGGTCGAAGGTGAAGTCGCCCAGGAGCCCCTGAATGCTTCCCATGGACGTCACCTCGTCGAAAGAGCGCCCGAAGATGTTGTGGACGTTGGGGCAGATGTACGTGAATCTCCCGGCCTCGTCGGTAATGAAGACAGCATCCGAAATGTTGCTGAGCACGAGCTCGTGGAGCTCCTGCGACGGGCGAAGACACTCGGGGGCACGGCCCCTCCGGCGCGGCTCTCGGGTTCCCATGGCGTCCCCCAGGTCTCAGTCCCGGTCCAAGACCACGTCGAACGCGCCCTGCAGCCCCCCTCCCGGCGCCTCGGAAAGAGAAACGACGAGGGACGGCAACGCGAATGGGTCTCCCGAGAGGTGGGGATCCCCCGCAAAATAGAGCTGAGTAACCAGGGTCCGATGCCGGGGGTGGGACACCCGGTAGTGGATGTGTCGGGGGCGCCACCGCGTTCGGGTGAGGCGGTAATGACCCGGGAGGATGGTGGTGAAGGAGTACCTGCCCCCTTCGTCGGTGCGCACGCGCCCCCGCAGCGCATAGGCTTCCGGGTCCGTCGGCCCTTCCATGTCGTAGTAGAAACCCTCCGCGCTCGCGTGCCACACGTCCACCATCGCCCCCGGGAGCGGCTCACACTCGGCCGAACCCAGTACCCGGCCCCGGATCGTGAGGCGGTCCCCGGGTTCCCCTTCCGGGGCGAGCTCAGCCCGAAACGGTGCACCGGGCAGATAGAAGGGGCCTTCCACGTTTTTCGGCGTCGCAACGCAGCGCGCCCAACCGGGACCGGCTGAAACCAGGGCAGACGCTCCTGCGGCCAGAAAGGCCCTCCGACTCCAATCAACGCTTCCCACGGCTGTCTCTCCTTTCGCCCGCGCCACGGACGGATTGCACCGAGAGCTCCGGAAGACACCAAACGGGCCCAGAGGGTTCGCTGCGACGGGCCACGGCCGGTCCACGGCGCCGCCCTCGGCGGCGCGCCGCTCACCGGGAGTCACGCGAGCAGCCATCCCAAGTAGCCGCAGTAGCCGAGGGTCAGCAAAGTCCCCTCGATGCGGCTCACCCGATAACCGGTCCAGACCACCGGGAGAACTGCGGCAGCGGAGGCGACCATCACCCAGAGGTCGAACCGGGTCACTCCCGCCGACGCCAGAGGGTGGATGAGGGACGCCAGACCCGATACGCACAGCACGTTGAAGATGTTCGAACCCACCACGTTGCCCACCGCCAGGTCCGCCTCGCCTCGCCCCGCGGCCACAACCGAGGTGGCAAGCTCGGGAAGGCTCGTCCCCACCGCGACGACCGTCAGCCCGATGAAGGCCTCGGTCAGCCCCAACCCTCGGGCAACCGTGACCGCGCCCGAGACCAGGAGTTGCCCCCCCAACACCAGCAGTCCCAGACCGGCCGACACCAGGAAGACCTCGGCCCACAGGCGGCGGGGGGCGGCGGGTAGGCCTTCCGCAAACTCGCCCTGGACCGAGGGGGATGCCTCTCGCCGGGCCAAGAGGACACTCAGCGCCGTATAGCCGAAGACCCCTGCGAAGAGCGCTGCCCCTTCCGAGCGGCTCAACACCCCGTCCGCCAGCAGGGCCACCAGGAGCACCGAACAGCCGAGCAGGATCGGAGCATCCCAGCGAACCACCTGGGCATTGACCCGCAGCGGGCACACGAGGGCGCAGACACCGAGGACGAGGGCCACGTTTGCGATGTTGGAACCCACCACGTTGCCCAGGGCGATGTCCCCCTGGCCCGCCAGGGAGGCGCGCACGCTGACCGCAAGCTCGGGGCTGCTGGTGCCGAAGGCCACGACCGTCAGGCCGATGAGGAGGGGGGAGAGTCCCAGCCGCAGCGCCAGGGCGGCACTGCCTCGAACCAGGGCCTCCGCCCCACCGTACAGCAGCAGCACCCCCCCCAAGGTCAGGAACGACGCAGCGATCACGGCGGACGACACCTCCTGGGAAGGACAGCTCCGATACGCTGCCGCACAGGCGCGGTCAGAATGCCCTCCGCCGGGGGGGGCGTCAAATCCCCCTGTCGTCGATCCGACCGTCCCCGGCGCGGCCCTTCGGCGGGGCCCGCAAGTTAACCCGGTTTGACACGGTTTGATCTCGCGAACCAGACGCCCCGTTTTCTCACGAAAAATTGCGGAGTATTCAAAGCACCCAATGTCAAAACGTAGTTTGGTCGTTTCGTATGATGTTCTCATCTCGGCCGACCGAGTGTCGCTTTAGAACACGAAGCACCATTCCATAACATGCACTTTTCAGAGCCGCGACGGGCACAAACACAGCCGACACCGACACGCTCGCCGCAATGTGTTGACACGAAAACAGCGAATGGAATATGGTCCCGCCGCGTCGGACAAATGGTCTTCCAGGAGGTGGGACTTGGATAACGAGTGGGTTCTCGACCACGCCTACGTCCTCATCTTCCTCTCCGTGGGATTCCTCGCCGCCGCCCTCCCCTTCGCCGTCTCCGCCCTCCTCGCCCCTCGCAGCACCTGGTCCAAGACCAACGACCCCTATGAGTGCGGCATGGACCCCATCGGTCCGGCCTGGATCCGCTACGGAGTCCTCTACTACCTCTACGCCCTCATGTTCCTCGCCTTCGACGTCGACGTGCTCTACCTCTTCCCGGCCGCCGTCGCCTACCGGAAGATCCCCGGGTACGGCGTCGCCTTCGAAGTGATTCTGTTCGTCGCGATTCTCTCGCTCGCCATCGCCTACGCCTGGCGCAAGGGAGTGTTCACGTGGCCCCGAAAGATCCCAACGCGTTAACAGTCCCCGGGTGCGCCGCGTGCCCGGCGATCGAGCCCGGGCCGGGGTACTTCTATAACGAGTCGCCCTCGGTCCTGCGAAACCAGGCCTTGGAGACGGTTCTCGCGTACTGCCGCGCCAACTCGGTGTGGCCCATGACCTTCGGGCTTGCCTGCTGCGCCCTGGAGATGATGGCCATGGGGATGGCCCGGCTCGACGCATCCCGGTACGGCGCCGAGGTGTTCCGACCCTCGCCTCGGCAGTGCGACCTGATGATCGTGGCCGGAACGGTGAACAAGAAGATGGCCCCGGCAGTGGTCACCCTGTATGAGCAGATGCCCTCCCCCAAGTACGTCATCGCCATGGGCAATTGCGCGATCTCCGGCGGGCCCTTCAAGATCCCGGAGAACTACAACGTGATCGAGGGAGTCGACCGCCTCATCCCGGTGGACGTGTACGTGCCCGGGTGCCCGCCGCGGCCGGAGGGACTGATGGAGGGGATCTTCAAGCTCCAGGAGAAGATCGCCGGCGTGCGGCACCCCTTCCCCCAGATGCGGGGCGCGTTCGTCCCCAAGAGAAAGGCCAGGGGCTCGGATGTCGCCTGAGGAGATCCGCACGATCTTGGAGAGTCTCGGCGCGGCCCGCGTGGTGCAGCCCGACTACGCGGTGCGGGGCGTCCACGTGGACGCCTTGGTGACCCGCTCGCAGCTCCGGGAGGCCGCTGCCGCCCTGCGGGAGCGCGCGTTCCTGATCGACCACGTGACGGCGGTGGACGCGGTCCCCCAACTCCTGGTGGTGTACCACTTCAGCCACGTGGAGGGGGGTTGCCGCACAGCTCTCAAGCTCCTCACCGACCGGGAAAACCCCACCGCGCCCACGATTCGCGACATCTACCCCGGGGCCGACTGGCACGAGCGCGAGACCCACGACTTCTACGGCGTGGTCTTCGAGGGGCACCCCGACCTGAGCCCTCTGATCCTGCCCGAGGACGCCGGGGACCTGCGGCCTCTGCGCAAGGACGGGACCTCCCTCAAGGCCCTGGCCGAGCTCATCCCCGAGTTCGGCCCGCCCCCCGGGGCCGAGGTCGCAGAAAATCCCCTGAAGCCGCGCCCCAAGAACGACGTGTCCGGGGAGGAAGGCGCATGATCCCCAGGGTCGATCCCAGCCAGGAGACCCTCGTCCTCAACATGGGGCCCCAGCACCCCGCGACCCACGGGGTGCTGCGGATCGTGCTGCGGCTCGACGGCGAGTACGTCCTCGAGGCGGTCCCGGTGATCGGGTACGGCCACCGCATGCACGAGAAGATGGCCGAGGTGCGCACCTACCCCGGCTTCTACGCCAACGTGGGCCGGATGGACTACGCGGGGGCTCTCTCCTTCGGCCACGGCCACGTGCTCGCCGTGGAGCGCCTGGCCGGTATCGAGGTGCCGCCCCGGGCCGAGTACATCCGGGTCATCACCACCGAGCTCAACCGCATCGCGAGCCACCTGCTCTGGTTCGGCGCCTGCCTCCTGGATCTCGGGGCCTTCACCCCGATCCTCTACGCCTTCGACGACCGCGAGTACCTCCTGGACCTCCTGGAGCACGTCACCGGGGCGCGGATCACCTTCAGCTACCACCGGATCGGGGGGGTGGCGCGGGATCTCGACGACCACTTCCTCCAGGGAACGCAGGAGTTCATTCAGCGCCTGCGCGGGCGTTTCGACACCTACGAGAAGCTCGTCACTGGCAACATCATCTTCCGCAAGCGAAACGAGGGAGTGGGCGTCATCTCCAAGGACATGGCCCTCAAGTACGGCGCCACCGGCCCTGTGATCCGGGCCAGCGGCGTGCCCTACGACATCCGCCGGGTGGAGCCTTACTCCCTCTACCCCGAGTTCGACTTCGAGATCCCCACCCGACCCGAGGGGGACTCCATGGCCCGCTACCTGGTGCGGATGGCCGAGATGGAGCAGTCGCTCCGGATCGTCGAGCAGGCGCTGGCCAAGCTGCCCGACGGACCGTTCATGGCCAAGGTGCCCAAGAAGCTCAAAGTCGGCCCCGGCGACACCGTGCAGGCCGTGGAGGCCGCACGGGGGCAGCTCGACTACTACCTCGTGGGCGACGGCACCGACCGGCCGTACCGGATGAAGATCCGGCCGCCGAGCTACTCGAACCTGAGCCTGCTCTCCGAGCTCGCCGAGGGGGTGCTCCTCTCGGACCTCGTGGCCATCGGGGGCAGCCTGGATCTCGTCATTCCGGAGATTGATCGGTAACCCCTTGCACGTCGGGGGTTGCGGGTTGCGGGCCGTGGCAGGTCGTCGTTCGAAGGTTCGTGGTCGCGCCATCGGCTATGGGGCGAGCCCCACAACGGGCAACGAGCAACAGGCAACGAGCAAACCATAAGGACACTCCGCATGGTCGACGCCTTGCCGCCCGAACTCCTGCGCATCGCCGTCTCGGTGGCGGTGATCGTGATCTTCGCCTTCGCCAACGCCGCCATCATGGTGCTGGTGGAGCGGAAGGTCTGCGGCCACATCCAACGGCGCCCCGGCCCCTTCGAGGTGGGACCCCACGGCCTCCTGCAGACGGCCGTGGACGGCCTCAAGCTCATGGGCAAGCAGATCCTGATCCCCGAAGGCGCCGACCGGAAGCTCTTCCGCCTGGCCCCGTTGCTGAGCTTCGTGCCGCCCATCGCCGCCCTGATCGTCGTGCCCTTCTCCTCCCGGCTCCAGGTGCGCGACCTCGACATCGGGGTGCTCTTCATCATGTTCCTCGCCGCGATTAACGTGCTCGCGATCCTCGTTGCCGGGTGGAGCTCGAACAACAAGTACAGCCTCTTCGGCTCGATCCGGGCCGTGGCCCAGAGCGTGGCCTACGAGATCCCGCTCCTCATCTGCCTCGTCACGATCGTGCTGTGGGTGGGCAGTTTCCGGATGAGCGAGATCGTCCAGGCGCAGCAAGGCTCCTGGCTCTGGGTGATCCCCAATTGGTTCGTCTTCACCCCGATGGGGTTCGTGGCCTTCGTGATCTATTTCATCACGGGGATGGCCGAGACCAATCGGGCCCCTTTCGACATGCCGGAGGCCGAGAGCGAGCTGACCGCCGGCTTCCACACCGAGTACGCGGGCATGGGCTTCGGCCTCTTCTTCCTCGGGGAGTACACCAACATGGTCCTGGTGTGCGCCATCGCCACGACCCTGTTTCTCGGGGGCTGGGGCGCCCCTGCCTTCCTCGAGGTCACCTCGACGGGCGTTCTGGCCAACCTCTATCAACTCACGTGGTTCCTCCTCAAGACCTACGGGCTCCTGGTGGTGATGATCTGGATCCGGTGGACCTTCCCCCGGGTGCGCTTCGACCAGCTCCTGAACTTCTGCTGGAAGATCCTGATCCCGATCTCCCTGGCGAACCTCGCCATCACGGCCCTTTGGCTCAAAACCCCTTTCGCGGGTTGATGTTATGATCAATTACTTCAGGGAAATTTTTGGCGGGCTGTGGACGCTCTTGGTGGGCCTGAGGCTGACGGCGCGGTACGCCGTGGCACCCACCGTCACCTGTCACTACCCGTACGAGACGCTGCCTATCACCCCGAACTTCCGGGGCCACACCGACCTCGTCGTCGACCCGGAGACCGCGGGGGACAAGTGCATCGTCTGCATGATGTGCCAGGGCGCCTGCCCCTCCCAGTGCATCACGGTTACCGGGGAGAAACCCGAGGGCTCGAAGAAGAAGGTGCTCACGGGATACCTCCTCGACTTCACCAAGTGCAGCCTGTGCGGCAACTGCGTCGAGGTGTGCCCCACGTCGGCCCTGGAGTACTCCGGGGACTACCAGCTCGCCGCCTTCTCCCGGCACGCCTTTCACTTCGACCTCCTGGCGAGGCTGCGAGACCGGGTGCAGGCGCAGGGCATCGTGCCCAAGCCCAGGCCCCCGCCCCCCGAGGGAGGGACGGAAGGGGAAGTCAAGCCCCGAAGGGTGAGGCCCAGGGCCGAAGAGGCGCCTGCCGCCTCGCCGGAAGCCAAGGCCGAGGCGGCCCCGCCGGCCGAGGCCCAGCCGGGGGAGTAAGAACGGCAACCAAACGTCCGGGAGGGC